>CAZORO010000694.1:0-2620 GCA_964581845.1 uncultured bacterium | reverse complement strand
CGCACTTTTCAACCGCCCCCGCCAACCGCCGCACTTTTCTGGCGCCCTTCACAAGTTTTATTCTTCTCAGAAGATCGACAGTGTAAGTTTTCTCGATGAACTCCGTGCCATCTAATTCAGATCGCCTTCACAAAAACCTCGATAAGACCCAGAGGGCCGCGAAAATGGTCTCTAGTGCAAGGCCATTCTATTACTGATAGATCAGATCCCCGATGGGTTGGATTCCATCAATCGGAACTGCATTTTCCGACAGAGGGAGTCCTGACCGGGTATACTGCAATCCTGCGCTTGAGATCGAGGCTGCGTTCTCCAGGAGGGGGAGGTTCCAGGCACCTGAGATGTCGAGGGGGAGGAGATCAAGAGAAAGGGAATTTCGTTTCACAGTCATAAGATTAAAGAAAGGTATCCTTTCCGAATGAGCCAGATAAATTTACTGGTGATGCGCGGGGTGAGTGGTCAACCCGGAGCCTTCGGATCAACCCTACCAACCCCGGGTTTCCCGTTTTTTCTTCGCACGGATTTCCACCGTGTCCGGAAGTGGACTGGACTCCGGCACACTCTCTGGTGGACTGAGCTTACCCCATGACCACCTGATTCTTGTTGTCCGGAGTGCTGGCGAGGCGGAAACCGATGTTGTTGTTCCTGTTGTCTGGGTTGTTGTTGTTCCGATTCGCTGAACGGCAATTCCTGGCGTTGTTGTTCCAGTCACCGCCACGGATCACCCGGGCGCCACTCCCGTTGCTGATCTTACAAAAACCCATTCCGCGCAAAGATTGCCCCTCAAACGATAAGTATCACCGTAATTGAGGTGGGCCACCCAGCTCTGAATGGAGTTATGAACCCGCCCAAGGTTAATCTCGCCTTGCGCGTAAGCAGCCTTCAACTCCCGAATCCGCCTCTTGGCTCGTGTAATCGCCTTCTGAGCAACTCGAACATGCGTGGGAAGCACCCTGAATCCGACAAACTCGCAACCCTTTCGAGTGGCGTGTACCTGAGACTTCACTTGGTGCAGCCGTAGGCGTTCTTGCTCAATCCGGCATGTTATCATGTCCTTCCACTCAGTGAGCTGTTCTCTGTCATCGTCAAAGAGCGCGAAGTCATCCACATAACGAAGATATGCCTGGCAACCAAGCTGCTCCTTAATCCAGTGATCGACATCATTCAGGTACAGGACGGCGAAGTGCTGGCTGGTCAGGTTGCCTATCGGCAGGCCATGCCGCCGTTCAAAGGGAGTGAAAAGATTATCCCCTTGAAAGTAATGATAGACCGGCTCCTGAGGGTTACTTGAATCGATGATTGTCTCAAGAAGCCACAGGGTATCCAGGCATTTGATCTTCCTGCGGATCTTGTCTTTCAGAATCTCATGGTCTATGGAAGGGAAATACTTCCTGATGTCACAGCGAAGAATATACCGGTATTTGCGTGCGAACTCGATGAAGCGACGCAAAGCCCGATGGCTCCCTTTCCCGGTCCGGTTCGCATAGGAGTCATAGATGTAGCTGCGATCCAGGAGAGGAGCCACGACCCGGCAAAGCGCATGATGAACCACCCGGTCCCGAAATGGCGCTGCGCTGATCATCCGGCGCTTGGGATCATGGATGATGAAGGTCTTATAAGAGCCAGGTTGGTAAGTCTTTTCAATGAGATCCCTTTGCAGATCGAACAGATTACGTTCCAGGTTGTAGTTGAATTGCAGGACCGGATCCCGGTATCGTTTGGCCCTGGACGCTTCCTTTGCCGCAAGAAAGAGGTTCTCGAAGGAAGTGATCCGGGGATAGAGATCTCCAAAGCGTTTCATGCCTTCCCCTTTTGATGCCGTAGCCAGCCCCCCACGGATAGGCCAATGCCGTTAATCAGTCCACTGGCGTACTCATACCGCTTGGTGCTGAAACACCCGAAATCGTGAAGCAGCCTTGTTTGAAAGCGGAGCCTTTCCAAGCGTGTATTGATGTCCTGTAAGAGCGCAACCTTTTCACGGCTGTACTTGGCTTCGATAAGTGAATCGAGGATGTCATACAGGTTGGCTCCGACACGGTCACCTAAAAGGAACTTGTGGTCACGAGGGAGACGGTTGAGCAAGGGGATATACCACTTGATCAAATCGTAAACCTCCTGAATGACCTTCAGTTCCTCAGTCAAAAGTCCACCTCACAAAAATCCGCGCGTTTTTGCTCGCTCCGCTCGCTAGAGAGTAAAAAGGACTCAAGTGCAAAGGGTAACAGTATAAAAGTATATAGCATTACTGAGTCCTGGCGAGGCGGAAACCGAGGCTGTAGTACCTGATGTCCGGATCGCCGCCGTCCCGATACGCTGAACGGCAACCCCCGGCGTAGCCGTACCAGTCACCGCCACGGACCACCCGGTATGGGTAGCTACTTTGTTGTGCGGACCACGCACTCCCGTCTGCAGGCGCCCCCGTATAACTCGTATGCCACCAATCCTCGCACCATTCCCACACATTCCCGTGCATGTCGTAGAGCCCATAATCGTTCGGCAATTTGCTTCCCACCGTTTCACTCCAGCCATCATCATTCCCGCACCAGACCATATATTGGTTCAGGATCGAACTGAAGTTGCAGGAATTCAAGTCCAGATTCGGGTCATCCCCAAATGAAAACGG
>CAZORO010000693.1:0-2621 GCA_964581845.1 uncultured bacterium | reverse complement strand
ACGCGCTGAGCGAGTGGCAGGAACGTTTCACGGTTGCGTCTGGCAAAGGGCGCAAATTGAGGTTGGCCACACTAGACGTGTACAGTTTCGAGGTCGAGGTGTACGGCCATCAGGAGGGGGGACGTTACAACGGGCATTTCCGCCGTTATGTCTATCATCCCTGGTGGCCAGCCTGGCGCCGAATGGTAGTTACAGCAACGCCCGCTTGGGCGAGGGTTTCCTGCATGCGATCCTGCGTTCGGGTGAAGTGCACACGGCAGCGTGGTTGGAATCCACCGCCTGCGCACGCTCACATGTGTTTGGTGTTGCGGCAATAACTCTTTTCGTAAAACAGACGATCCCCGCGAGAGGAAATTGGAAACGGAAGGAGAGACACAATTATTCATAAACAATCCGGCCATGTCTCATTCCCTCAAACAGGGGCGTAGAGGAGGGTCTGTCCAAATTATGCACTCAAAGACAGCTTCACAATTATCACACCACAATATTGCCATTCCGGCCGGATTTCGACTTCAAGTCATTTTGTCCATGAATAAGTCGGGGTTAATTGGACGAGAGGTTTTCCCCATTTGGTGATGAGCACCGGTTCCTTGGTCTCGGCAACCCGGCTCATGATCTTAAGTGCACGCGGCTTAAATTCAGAGACACTCATGATTTGTATTGCCGAGCCCCTCCTGCTTGTTGTGGTAATGGTCAGTTCTTGTAGTCCTCTTGCCAGAAGGTCTAGTCTTCTCCAATTGCACACCCAATAGTATCCCCCTTTCCCTTGACCTTACTCGCCTTGAGGTTCTACCCTTGCTAACTGTGCTCGTTCCTGTCGAACGTGGTCATTTCTTAACGCTTTGGAGGCCCATCCCATGAGTGCTTGCTTTGGGGTTATAGTCGGTAATCGTGGTTTTTTCCCTGATGAACTAGCCCGCCGTGGGCGCGAGGAGATCCTCGATGCCATCACGATGGCCGGATTCGAGGCGGTCTGCCTTGGAACCGAGGACACCAAGTTTGGAACGGTTGAAACCCGTGAGGATGCAAAAAAGTGCGCGGGTCTATTCCGCGCGCACCGCGAAAAGATCCAGGGGGTCATCGTGACTCTCCCCAACTTTGGAGATGAGAGAGGTGTTGCCGAGAGCCTTCGTATGTCGGGATTGAATGTTCCCGTGTTGGTTCAGGCCACGCCAGATGATCCCAAGACCTGCCGGATGGGGCAGAGAAGAGACTCTTTCTGTGGCAAGATGTCGGCCTGTAACAACCTGCGCCAGTATGGGATCCCATTCAGTCTGACACACAACCATACTGTCCATCCCAACACCGATGAGTTCCGGGCGGACCTGGATAAATTCGCCGCCGTTTGCCGGGTGACAAATGGAATGCGGTCTGTACGGGTGGGGGCTGTGGGAACACGCCCTGCGGCGTTCAATACGGTCCGTTACAGCGAGAAGATCCTGGAGGCTCATGGCATCGCGGTGGAGCCAATCGATCTCTCCGAGGTTTTCGGACGCGCCTCGCGGTTAGGTGATGACGACAAGAGGGTCAAAGAGAAGGTGGCTTCCATCCTAGGCTATACCGAAGCCAAGGGGAGCATTGACTTGTATGCCACCAAGATGGCCAAGCTGGGTGTCGTTTTGGATGAATTCGTTGCCGCTTGCGACCTCGATATCTGCGCCATCCAGTGTTGGACCTCCATGGAGGAATACTATGGGGTCGTGCCCTGCACCATCATGAGCATGATGAGCAACTCGCTCCTTTCCAGCGCCTGTGAGGTGGATGTGACCGGTGCGCTGGGAATGCATGCCCTACGTTTGGCCACCGGAACCCCCAGCGCCATCCTAGATTGGAACAACAACTTCGGCGATGACCCGGATAAGTGTGTGGTCTTCCACTGCAGCAACATCCCGAAACACTTTATTGAAAAATCCACAATGGACTATCATGAGATCATCTCGGAGAACGTGGGCAAGGACAATGCTTATGGTACGGTGACCGGACGCATCAAACCGGGCGCTCTGACCTATACACGCTTCTCCACTGATGATGATTTCGGAACAATCCGAACCTATCTCGGAGAGGGAACCTTTGTGGATGACCCGCTCGAAACTTTCGGTGGTTATGGAGTGGCAAAAATCCCACGGCTTCAGGAGCTGCTTCAGTTTATCTGTAAGAATGGCTTCGAGCACCATGTGGCCATGAGTCTCTCCTCTTGCGCCGATGTGCTGGAAGAGGCATTTGAGACGTACCTGGATTACGACACGTATTATCACCGGTAATTCGCCCGGAGTTCACGCTTCAGCGTGCCCGAGCAACCTAAAGGTTAAACTCCATACGAAGGCAACCTGAAGGTTGAACCCCAAACAGTAAGGAGTTTTCATTGCGCCGTATCGTTCTTTCATCTCCGCGCCGGTTTGAGGTGGAGCAGGTTCCCGTGCCCTCTTGCGGTCCCGGCGAGGCGCTGGTCCGGATTGGGTTGGTCGGTGTTTGCGGATCAGATATGCACCTTTACCGTGATGGTAGAATCGGTGAAATCCATATGACCGGCCCGCTGGTTATCGGGCATGAGTGCATGGGAGTGATCGAGGATACCGGTCCGGGTGTGGATTCAGCCTTGGTGGGGCAACGTGTCGCGGTGG
>CAZORO010000692.1:0-2633 GCA_964581845.1 uncultured bacterium | reverse complement strand
CTTGAGGACAACTATGGAAACATGTTCGCCGGAAAATACGAGAGCGTGTTTTGCACTAACCAAGGACCACGCGAGCAACGTCTCGAACATCTGATGGACGCGGTCCGGATCGTGTACGCCAGCAGCATGAGCCAGGATGCCCTGATGTACCGCGCTCAGCATGGTGTTCTCGACCAGGATGAGCAGATGGCCCTCCTGGTCCAGCGGGTTTCCGGCGCCCAGTATGGAAACCTCTTTTACCCGCAGGTTTCAGGAGTCGGGTATTCCTTCAATCCCTATGTCTGGACCAAGAGTATCGATCCCAACTCGGGAGTGGTCCGCCTGGTCTTTGGACTTGGAACCAGGGCAGTCTCAGCACGTGATGATGACTATACCCGGACAGCCGCGCTCAATGCTCCTCATTTGCGCCCTGAATGCACCCCCAATGAGGTCCGTAAATACACACAACGCCGTGTGGATGTCCTCGACCTGAGAGCACAGGAAATGCAAACGCATCTTTTCGAGGAGACTTTGCAGGAGAGTCCAGGTTTCCCCTGCGAGTTGTTCTGTGTAAGAGACGAAGACCTTGAAAGATTCAGCCGCGAGCACGGTACCGCTTTGGGACCCGCCTGTCTGCTCTCTTTCGACCGGCTCTTCCGTGAAACACAGCTTCTCGCTGATCTTCGCGAGATGCTCAAAACGCTGGAAGAAGCCTATGGCAGTCCAGTAGACATCGAATTCACCGCGAATTTCCTCGACGAAACAGATTACAAGATCAATCTCCTGCAGTGCCGTCCGTTCCAAGTCAAAGGGATCGGCGCGGCTCCCACTCCAGCGCCAGAGGTTCCTGACGAACAAGTCCTTTTCAAGGGAACTGGCGCCGTCATCGGCACCAGCCGTTCTGTCCGGATTGAGCGCCTTATCTCCATTGTCCCCAGCGTATATGACAAGCTTTCTCAACAGGATCGATATTCCATCGCACGCCTGGTGGGCAAGCTGGTTCATTTAAATCGTGGTGAATCTCATAAACGGACACTCCTGATTGGACCGGGACGTTGGGGAACCACCACACCTTCTCTGGGAGTGCCGGTCTGCTTCGCTGAGATAAGCGGTGTCTCCGTGCTCTGTGAGTTGGTCATGATGAGAGAGGGTTTGGTTCCCGAGGTTTCCCTGGGGACCCACTTCTTCAGCAACCTGATCGAAAGCGACATCCTCTACACCGCGCTTTTCCCCAACCGGGAGGGGAGCTGGATTCATCAGGAACTCCTGGAGAGCTTGCCGAACGAGCTCGAATCCCTACTCCCTAACGAGGCTCGTCATGCTGAGGCGGTACGAGTCACCTGTTTCGAGACGAGTGGAAGTGATGAGGGGTTGTGGCTATATGCTGATTGTCTCGATCAATCGGTGATCTGTTTCCTGGGAAGACATCGGCCGGTTTAAGGACAGGTCTCGCTCAGGTTCTACATCCCCCCACCCCAACCCTTCCCCGCAAGGGGGGAGGGAACGATCATTCTCCTCCCCCCTTGCGGGGGAGGGTTGGGGTGGGGGGTGCTGATTCGTATTTATTCCAGTTCCAACACCACAATCGTATCGATCTCTTTCCTGTCCAGCGTTGGAACCATGACCTGGATTCCCTGCTCCGTCTGAGCCACTTTGGCGTCTCCTCCCGTGAGTATGGAGAATCTCACAATCTTCTCTGGGATCGAGGGGAGGTTCACTACATCCATGCCTGGATCCAGCAGGTGAAGGTAAATCTTATTTCCTTTCCGCGTAGCGGCGCCCCATTCGCCGGGAGTAAAGGGACCTCCCCGTGTCCCATAGATGGACTCCCCATATTGACGCAACCATTCCCCGATCTCGTGAAGACGCTCCACCTGGCGTGGCTCGATACGTCCATCCGGCATCGGTCCCACGTTGAAAAGGAAGTTGCCATCACCCCCCACCACACGGACCAGTGTCTGAACACAAGTCTTGAGAGATTTGATGTTATCTTCCGGTTTCCAGGCCCACTGGTCACCGAGCGTCATGCAGGTTTCCCAGGGACGGTCAGTCTGCATCTTGCCAATTTTCTGCTCTGGGGTGTCGAAATCAGCGGGAACACCACAACGGTTATTGATGACTACCCAAGGCTGTAAACGTCGGATCTTCGGGATCAGTGTGAATGCATCCCAATCCGCCGCAGTTCCCTCCAGCCCATCGAAGAAGAGAACATCGATCCGTCCATAATTGGTGAACAGCTCTTCAACTTGACCATGCATGTAGCGGAGATACTGGTCATGGCGTTCAGTCCGGTAATCCGGGTGATGCCAGTCAGGTTGCGAGTAGTAGACACCGAAGGCCAAACCGGATTGATGACAGGCATCCGTAAGTTGCTTCACGATGTCCTTGCCATAAGGGGATTCGAGACTGGTGATTTTGTAATCCGTGTATCTAGAGTCGAAATTGGTGAAGCCATCGTGGTGGCGAGTGGTGAAAACAAGGTATTTCATCCCCGAGTCCTGAGCGATGCGGACCCATTCCTTGGCATCGAAGGCCACCGGGTTGAATTCCTTGTATAGGTTGTCATACACCTCCACGGGGATAGTTCCTGTCCCGCCCGTGCCGCGCCGTTCTCCCCCACGCGACCAGCCAATCTCGGTCCCCTTCAGGCTGAC
>CAZORO010000691.1:0-2640 GCA_964581845.1 uncultured bacterium | reverse complement strand
GTTCCATTGGTCGGGCTGTATGTGAAGATGGAACCGCCTGACTTGGCTGTCCGGATAGCTTGGATGATGAAGTAGTCCGCTAATGTTTCGATCTGCCACTTCCTGTCCGGTCCAATGCCGAAAACAACCCAAGACATACCATATTGCTTGAGAATTCGTCCGGCGCTAGGTGTCCCACCCGGATCGAGTAGAGACTTCTGGTCGTGATAGTTGTAGGTAAGGTATGGAACCTCTGTATACCCGCTCCGAGTATTATCTTGAAAGAGATCCCGCGGGACTGTTTTCAAGTATTGATGAGGAGTGGTCAGCACCATAAAAGAGTACCAATCCGCTCCGTTGATATCCTGTCCACCTCTGGGGTGAAAGGGTGTGGGCACTTCATTGTCATCGAGTGGGTAATGGCGGAAATCGATCTGGTAGGACTCAAGAGCAGCCATAAGCGTACGAAGCTCGGCGCTGGCCCGGGTCAGTTTGGCCCGGATTTGTGCCTCCAGGAAGTTCGGCAGGGCAATAGAAATGAGAATGAGGATGATGGCGATGACAATGAGCAATTCGATCAATGTAAATGCTTTCATAGTCATGGCACAATTTCTGGTTGTTTGAAATGAATCCCGGTGGCTGGTTCGGACGTAATCTTTTCGCGCGCCAGGTCACCAAGGAGGGTATTCGGATTCCCCAAGACCATCTCCTGGTAAGCTGTGGACGATGCGGAACCCTCCAATTCCGCCATCTCGAACCGGATCCGGAGCGCCAAGGTAGGATTGTCAAGTTTCTCTTGAAGTAGGCGCCATTGATTCAAGCCTTCCTCCTTACTGCCTGAATCGATGAGCATGCGTCCGATCCGGTAATAAATCCAATCAGTCAGATCCGAATCGTCTATCGTCGATGCAAGTTTCCTGTAGTTTGCTTCGGCCTCATCCCATTCTCCACTCGCTTCAAAAAAACACGCCAGACTGAAACCAGGGAGCTGGTCCACGGAGAGTCCCTTGATGTAGCGTAGACGCCAAAGAGCCTCATTGGCCAGAGTCTGTCCAGGATCCGACGCAAGAACATCCTGAAATCCCTGTGTGGCCTCTTCCCAATTCCTTTGCCAGAGAGCCCATTCCGCAAGCCAGAACTGGGCTTCTGGTGCATGTTCACCACCACCGTTATAAATTTCCTCCAGGAGCGGTAGCGCTTTGCTCTTTTCGTGTAACTGGGTGTAGGCCAAGGCCCGTAAAAAAAGAGGGTTTCCTTGAAGATGTGGATTTCTATCCAGCTTAGGGAGTTTTGAGAGAACCTCGAGAGCCTTGCCAGCTTGGTGATTATTGAGATAGAGACGCGCCATCGCCAGACCCGCGTTAAGCTGTTTGTCGGGTGGGGATTTGGGATGATCCCGTAATGCCCTCCAGAACTCGATGGCGGGAGTAGTGTTTCCAATGGCGGTATGAGCACGGGCAGCTGCTTCAATGGTATTGGGCCGCGCAAATAGCTGTTCCTGGCCAGCTTCCGAGAAGAACCGGCAAGCCAACTCGTTTTCACCCTGCAACGAAAGGTCCGTTCCGATCCCAATCAGGTGATTTGCTTTCCTCGTGGAGTCCTTCGTCCAATAGGCGGCCAAGGCACGTGGTGGTTGAATCAGCCAATTCTCAAGCATCTGGAGATCGCCTATTTGAAGGGCCAACTCCGAGGCCATTTCTACAGCGAGATCCCGCCAAGGGGCGGTCTCGGTACCAGTGACATCCAAGATCTGTTCGAGATTTTTCAGGAATGGCTCCATCTGCTGGGTACGCTTTAGCTGCTCAACCAAACGCTCAGGTGTCCACAATCCTCCCACACGCTGTTTCTGCCCACGTTGAGTCTGGTAGGCATTCAATGCACCAGCAACATCTCCCAGTGAGATCGAAACATCCAGAAGCTCTTGCGAGAAGATCAAAGACTGGGAGGTTTGACTCAAACCTTTCTTAAACGCTTCGGCGGCTTCGGGGAGGAAACCCTTTGATTTGAGTAAACGCCCCCATTGAAGGTACCCCACCTCGGGGCGCTTCTCGGTGGCGGGAATGCGTGACCAGATCGTGAGTGCTTTATCGGTCATCCCAAGGTCAGCAAACATGGAACCCCACGGCTCCAGGAACTTTCCCGGCGATGTTTTCTCCAGCTGCGAATAGATTTCCGAAGCTCCTTCGATATCTCCACGCGCTGTCATCATACGGGCCACTCGTATCTGAAGGTCAATTTCGCTCCAGAGATTGTCACGGATGATTTGAATGGCTTCATCAATCTTTCCATTCTTTTCCAAAGTAACCGCCTTGATCGCGAGCCAGTCTTTGCGTATCCCAGCCGCGATCTCCCCCGTGTTTGAAAGAATCCAGCTGGAGACCGCCTGACGGAAATCACCTTCTGGGAACTCATCCAGGAAGGAAGACCATTGGACACGCATCAAATGAGCATCTTCCTGGAGATGTCTGGCATACCGGCCTCGAAAGCGGACCGCGCGAAGGCGGTCCATAAACTCATCCCCTCGGTTTCCTTGAGCACCGCGGGGAGTTGTTCCCACTGTTTCTGGCTTAAAGCCCTTTGGTCCGCAGCGGCAAGTAAACTCCGTGCTACCGGCACCTTTTGCCGGGGATCACCATTCCTGAGTAAATCAAAAAGTGTCCG
>CAZORO010000690.1:0-2649 GCA_964581845.1 uncultured bacterium | reverse complement strand
TGGCGGATGAGAAATCTCCTTCGCCAGACCGGATTGTAAACCATGAAGGCCCGTCCGCGAATGCTTCCCTTGTCAAAGAAGCCCGCCCGTAATTGAAGATTCCGCGCTAGCAGCTGTTGTTCCGGAGTGCCGCCGCTGATTCCGAGATGGAACGAGCAGTAGACCATCTCCGGTGGGATCTCCAGCACTGCCTCGGTCTCAGGCAGTCCCATGTCACTTGCCGAGTAGGTGGCGAGAACACGGTCTCCGGCCAGGCAAGTCACTTGTTTTCCCTTGAACTCGATCCGGTCTCCGGGGATGCCTATTACCTTCGCGATGACCTCTCCACCCGCCAGCCGGATCGAGGGAGCCAACTGGGGCGGAGATTGAGTGATGTGTGCAAGCACAATATCTCCACGCCGTGGGGTCTCGTGATCGTAAGCGTGCAGGTTAATGAGGAGGTATTCATTTCCCTCAATCCCATCCATGGGCAGGGGCGCTCCCGCGATAGCGCCCCGGACATAATGACCCCCCAGCCGCCAAATGGGCATATACACTCCCACCAGCAACACATAGAACATGGCGAGGGAGAACAAGATGCGCATCCCCAAGTGTTTGAGGAGTCCCCCCATTTTGCCTGCATCCGCGATCACCCAAGCATGGAGTGAGATCCCCATTCCGATGAGCACACCACCCAAGATGCTTCCAAAAAAGAAGAGCCCAGACAGGATCGAACCCAGCCAGAGGATCAGAAGTCCCCGTACCTGGCGAATCTGCCCCGCTACAAGGTGGCCCAGTCCCGGAACAACCGACAAGACCATGTGGAGAGGGCTGTATTCCTCTACGAATTCTCTCGGCAGTATGCGTCCAAAGAACTCGCGTGCCCGCGCGGGGATGGAGTATCCAAAGAAACGATTCAACCGGTAGCTAATCGGACGGAATGGTTTCATCCACCCAGCGCGTGGCGGGTACACATCCACCGGCGCGGCAGCGGTCAGTACCGATCCACACTTCATGCAGGTAGTCAGTCCCGGCAGGTTATGAAATCCACAACGCCCGCACTGCATGGCCGGTTAGTTTTTACTCCTCCCAGGTCCTCACCTGCTGCTTTTCCGTGAGTTCGATCTTGGCCTTGGAATCCGGTTCATAGAATTCATGCGTGTGTTGCTGTTCCCGGACCGGTCCCACCAGCTTTTCAAAGAACTCAACGTAGGACATGCAAGCCTTGCCCTTGGCCCCTTTCACATGAATGTGTACCTCGCCCATCTTGTCTATTTCGATCTCAACATCATGCTGCTCCATGGTGTCTCCCCCCTTCAGTTCACTGTCCGGCGGACATGCAGGTGGACAGTCTGGTCTTCGCCGAGCTCGTTCTTCACCACAGCGAACCCCTTGTTTTCGAGTTCTGTCATCACCTTGTTGTAGACAAAGATCTGGGTGATTTTACCAGCGAGAGTTTCGGCGAAAGCCTTGAGCTCCTCTTTGCTCATCCCTTCTCCCTCGACGCAGACACGGCACTCCCCACGTTCATCACGGTAGACCCGGGCCAGGATTGCCCCTTTAGTGAAGACCATCTCTTCTCCTGTGGTGAGTGAGCTACCCACCACCTCGCTGTTCTCAAGCGCGATATCAATTGAAGTCTTGCTCTTGGTCTCGGTCTCCTCAAGGATCTTTTCAGCCTCTCTCACAGTAGAAAGACCCAATGCCACCGCGGCTCCAGCCGCGGCCGCGCTGATTGCCGGCCAACCCCCGATGATCGTTGGCACCAGCACACACACCGCACTCATGATGACTCTCCTTTCTCCTTGCGCTCCTGCTTCCACAAACTACTCGGCTTCAATTCTGACTGCCTGTTGCCTACGGTCCCAACTCGTGGCATTGCGTGCCCGCCCTTCGGCCCATTTCCGCAGCCGGGTGATCTCCTCCTGCATTGTCTTGGAGAGAGGTACACTTTCTCGCAGGTTCCTTAGGATGGCTTCATCCGAGAGCTCCTTCTTCTCGGCGTACACATCAAAGAGCGAAGCCACAATCGCCTCCTCGATCTCCGCTCCGATAAAGCCTTCCGAACTTTTGGCCAATACGGTCAGATCGAACTTCTCCGGATCGCGCCCACGCTTCCTCAAGTGAATCCGGAAGATCTCCTCACGTTCCTGCTGAGTGGGGAGATCCACAAAGAAGATGTCATCGAAACGCCCCTTGCGCATGAGCTCCGGGGGGAGTGCCTTGATCTCGTTAGCTGTCGCCACCACGAAGACAGAGCAGGTTTTCTCCGCCAGCCAGGTGATGAAGGTACCAAAGACCCGGCTGGAGGTTCCCCCATCGGCGGCGGCTGACCCGGCCTGGCGCGCGAATGCCTTATCGATCTCATCGATCCACAAAATCGCCGGTGAGACTGACTCCGCAACCCGGATGGCACGGCGGATGTTCTGTTCGGAGGAGCCCACCAGGCTGCCGAATACCCGTCCCACATCAAAACGCAACAGTGGGAGGTTCCAGGCTTGCCCAATCGCCTTGGCGGTCACACTCTTGCCACAACCTTGTACTCCCAGAAGCAAGATGCCTCTTGGCGCGGGCAGCCCAAAGGCGCGCGCCTCATCGCTGAACGCGGCGGAACGTTTCCCCAGCCAGTCTTTGAGACTGTCCAGCCCTCCGACACTCTCCAGATCCACC
>CAZORO010000689.1:0-2657 GCA_964581845.1 uncultured bacterium | reverse complement strand
CCCCCAAGAATCCCCTGGAAGATCACCGCTGCCAGAATGCAGCCTGTTAAGATCTTGATTCCTTTTCGGGATTCGGTCCGGAAAAGGTGGATTGTAATAACCAATATGGTCAGGCCCACGAGGGAACCGAAAAGCCGGTGGGCATGTTCATAGTATATCCCGCCGGTCATGCGCGAGAGGGGATAGAGGAACATGTTGTATCCAAAGGAATTGGGCCAATCGACCACCGCCAGGCCGGCATCATTGCTGGTGACCAGTCCTCCCACAATGATGAGCAGGAAAGTGGCTACCACACCGGTCAACACGAGCAGACCGGTCCAGTTCTTCACCCTGGGAAGCCGAGGAAGATGGATTCCGATTTGAGCACCCACCGCTCCTAGCGCTGCCGCTAGGAGGAACCAACCAGGCAGCCACAAGAGTGCTCCCGGATGGATCGAATTAGGAGTGTCCCCCGACAGGAGGCTGCCGAGGATCAGGAGGTTCAAAGCCGCCGCGAGAAGAGCGCCATAGATCCCCCCCTTCATCCCTCGTGAGGAACAGGCTCCGGCCACATACCCCCCGCCAAGGAGACATCCCAACATGAGGACCAGAACCACCGGGCTGGGAAGAACCACGGCGGGAAGACGGCAGAGATAACCGGTCAGCCACATCGCCACCGTGGTGCCGAATCCAAGTGTAAGGAGGTCCATAATGCCCTGGTTGCGTTCTGATAATTCAGTGCTGGTTTTCATGTATCCTTGCACCTCCCGTTGTTTCTTAACGTTGTTTCCTTTGGTGTTCACATCGGCCTCTTCCGCGCTTATGATAAGCAACAGCGGGATGATGGGAAACCGCATGACTGGTTTACCACATCCTGGCTGATCCTATCCTGAGTTTGAGAGACTTCACACGCTTATGCGGCGCCTTTTTCACATTTATCTTGAACTCTCCAAATCACGTCTTTCGGCGCTGGTCGCACTCACCACTGTGGCCGGTTATCTCCTCGCGGGCAGGACTGGTTCCTTCGACTGGTGGGGATTCCTGTGGACTGTAGTGGGCACCGCACTTGCCAGCGGGGGTGCGAATGGGATCAACCAGTGGTGGGAGGCGGATCCGGACAGTCTGATGGAACGTACCCGCGAACGTCCCGTCCCCTCATCCCGGATCGGGTTACTCCATGCCCTCATCTGGTCAGTGGCCACCTCGGCCATGGGAATCGTGATCCTGGCCTGGCTGGTGAATCCGCTGACAGCAATCCTGGGTGCCTTGACCGTGCTGCTTTACACCTTGATCTACACGCCGCTCAAGCGGAGAACCTCACTTTGCACCCTGGTGGGTGCAGTCTGCGGGGCGATCCCGCCGATGATGGGTTGGACTGGAGCCGCGGGAGAACTGGGATCTGGAGCCTGGATCCTGGCCGCTATTCTGTTTATCTGGCAAATCCCGCACTTCCTTGCGCTGGCCTGGATGTATCGCGCGGATTACGAGCGCGGTGGTTTCCGGATGTTGCCGGTTATTGACCGTTCCGGACGGTTAACCGGTACTGCGGTGGTGCTTTATTGCTTCGCGCTTTTGCCGGTGGCGGTCTCGCTGTCGCTGGTGGGGGTGACCGGGTGGTTCTATGCGGCGGGATCACTTGTCCTGGGGGGGATGATGCTTTCGCTCGGTGTCACGCTCAACCGGAAACGTACCGACCTCAATGCCCGTAGGCTGTTTCTCGCGAGCCTGGCGTACCTCTCGCTTCTGATGGGGCTCATGGCGGCGGACCGTGCGGTACCGCCACTCTCCAGTCCGGCAGTGGCGAATGTGGTGGAGGGGAGATGAGGGTCTTACGCTGAGTTAAGATTACCAGCAACAATCTCAGCGGTTATCAGGCAACCTTACCTCATACATCTTTTTCAGTATTTTGGATCCAGTGGGTAGAACATAAACCCCGGTATCGGTCAGAACGACCGGATTTACATTGTTCCCGAGCATCAGTCCGTAAACTTCGCCATTGAATCCGGTGATATTCTCATCACTTTCCAGGTTGATGATGGTATCTGTGCGGAAACATCCGGTATTAGCATATTTGGTGAGAACCACCCATGGGTAGGCGGAGTAGGAAAGCCTCGGAGCTTGAATCTGTTTTTCTTCCGTGAGAACACCTGTTTTCATATCGAACTGGCATAGATGTTTTTGGGACTCAGCGGATTGACCAGACTCATCATCATCGTACGAACAATATGCCATGAGGATCAGATCCTTGCCCTGCTGAGCGAGAAAAGACAAGGAATATGCGGGAGGCCGGAGACCGTCCAAAGGAATCTCTACGGTGTCCGTGGCGCCAGTCTGCATATCCAGGGAGTAGAGTGTTGCCGATTCAAGCGAGGGACCGACGTATTCACAGTCCTGGTCTGGCGAGGATGAGTAAAACCACCAAGTCTTGCCAGTCTGAATATCAACTCTCAATTTATCCATTCCAGCTGGTGCAAGCCTCTTGGGGTTACATTCGGGAGGCTGAAAAAGATTCACTTCTCTTAGACAACTGTATATTAGGAGTCCAACCTTGCTTCCCACCGCTTCCATATTGAACGGATAGGCATCAATGAGTCTATTGATGGCGATGGAATCAAGTCCAGTAGCGAGGTTTCTCTCGTGGATCTGCCAGCTGAGATCAAAGCCGATGCCGGTGGAAG
>CAZORO010000688.1:0-2666 GCA_964581845.1 uncultured bacterium | reverse complement strand
CCGGCTTACAAACCCGTAGAATTTCCATGCCAGGAACTTGGGAGGCCAGAGTAAGGTCACCGGGGTTCAACCCGATAGCTTCCAACAAATGTTTCCGTACGGAAAAGACTTTATCCTTGGGGCCATGAAGAAGAGATGCATTCCCTTCCCCTGGAAGGGAGGGATCCCGGAGAGAGAAGGCATGAAGGACCGGATCAACACCCTTCAGCAGGGGAGACTGGAGAATCATTCGAGGTTCTCGATGGCCTCGCGGACAGCAGGATCTTTCAGGTGGTACGAGTGTTCATCATCCGGGAACTGCCCCTGTCCGATTTCCAGGAGGAATTGAGCAAGGGCTTTTTCGATGGTTTCTCCCAAGTTGGCATAGCGCTTGACAAATTTTGGTTTGAACTCGGTGAAAAGACCAAGGAGGTCATGAGTCACCAGGACCTGGCCATCGCAGTCAGGCCCGGCTCCAATCCCCAAGGTGGGGATGGAAACCATCTGAGTGATTTTACGCGCCACTTCGCGTGGGACCGCCTCAATCACCACTGCGAAGGCACCGGCATCGGCCACAGCCCTGGCATCGGCAATAAGCCTACGGACATCCTCGATGGCCTTGGCGGCGCTGACCCGCATCTGACCGGTCAGGAGCACGGATTGAGGTTGCACACCAATGTGGCTGATGACCGGAATCCCAGCACAGGTCATCGCCGCGATGGTCTCAGCCACTTTTTCGCCCCCCTCGAGCTTGACCGCCCGTGCACCTCCTTCTTTGATGAACCTGCCAGCATTCCTTAAAGCATCCCCGGCGGAAATCTGGTAGGAGAGGAAGGGCATATCTCCCACCACCATGGCCCGGGAAGTCACCCGGCTGACCGCTTTGAGGTGATAGACCACATCCTCCACTGTAACAGGAAGCGGATTCTCATGCCCTTGAACCAGTTGTCCAAGGGTATCTCCCACCAGGATGATGTCGATACCCGCTCGATCTAGAAATCGTGCGAAGGTGGCATCGTAGGCTGGGAGCAAGGTGATCGGAGGTTTTTGTCCTTTACGTGCCCGGAGGTTGGCCGGGGTGATTTGTTCTGTAGGCATACTGGTATTGTGGCAAAGAATCGACTCGCGGACCACCCATTCGGAGTCCAACCTTTAGGTTGTTTTGCGCAGAAGCAATTCATGTTTCAGATTGAGAAGACAACCTAAAGGTTGAAGTCCAAACTTCCTTTTCCCAGGGGTAAATGGAAACCTCATTTGTGGTAGGATGAGATACCGAATGGAATGCTTCCGGAAGGAGCTTTATATGATGGCCGGCGAGAATGAGAACATGGATCTGACCGATGAGCCGACAGTGGACATCTTCAACTTAACGGATGAGGTGGAATCCGCGGTGGTGCAGGGAGCCCTCAACGAAGCGGGGATTCCATTTATCCTTCGCGCCGATCTTGGCGATGATCCGTTGGGGATCATCGATGGTGACAGGGGTGTGGGAATCATCGCGGTACTGGAGGAAGACGCGGACCGGGCCATCGAAATCATCCAGTCGGTTCTACCCGATGAGACCATAATCGAGGAATATGAGGATGAGGAACTGGAGGATGAGAACGAGGAAGACGAGGAGGAGTAAGGGCGGTCCCGCTTGACAACAGCGGACTGTTTCACTACCAGTTATCCCTCATTCCGTCCTGAACTACACCCCACCAAGGCGACGTGGCCGAGTGGTCAGGCAGGGGCCTGCAAAGCCCTGTACCCCGGTTCGAATCCGGGCGTCGCCTCCAGTTTAACCAGCCTTTTCTTCCTCAGTCAGTCCTCTGATTTTGGCCCGCACCCACCGGAATCCTATACAAATCGCCAATACTCCACAGCCCCAAAGGAGGCTATTAACGATAACCCACGAGGGATGCGACCGGAACATCTCCCTCCCACCTTTCTGTAGAAGAATGAAAGGTAAAAGTAACACGTATACCATAGATTCCAGATCTGGAAGGCAAGCAATCCTTTCCTCGGCCAGGCCGTGTCTCGAGTGTCCAAGGAGGTAAAGGCAATAACTAACACTCACAGCATGAATGAAGGCCCATCGCATGATAAAGACCACATTCCGCCTAGTTCTCTGAGTCCATCGGCGAAAGACTTCCTTCACTCCCCAGATAGCCCATCCCCAGAGGAAACTGTTAATGATGAACAAAGAGTGGAAAAGAAATTGTGAGTCGATATGCTTGTTTATTGTCCAGTGATTTATTGGCATGGCAGGAAATCCCAAAACCTGCACCCAAAGGAATAGCACATCTGAAAGGGGTTGATTCCAGGGAGGGCCATCCTGTGCAGGGAAACCTCCCATAGCGAAAAATAAACCCACACAAAAGAAAACTATCAGGTGGACTCCCCCGGCACAAAGGATAAACAGAATCGAGCCCCGGCTAAAGCATGCCATGAACGTGTGTTCTTATTTTGTTTCCTCCCCTGTCGCTATCTCCACCTCACCCGTCGCGCTTTCCACCGGCGCGGCCACCTCATCTTTGACCTGGTCCACCTCGGGAGCCTGAGCGGCCGCCTCGCGGATATCCGCGGCGGGAAGGACCATGTTCCCCGCGTTCTTGAGGTACTCCACAAGCGAGTCCGAGTCATCCGCGGAAGAGCCCGGGGTTGAAAGGTTGATGCCGAGGATTTTCCCCTCCAGGTCGAAGACT
>CAZORO010000687.1:0-2697 GCA_964581845.1 uncultured bacterium | reverse complement strand
CATAGATATTCTGCTGGAGGCTGTCCGTTTCATTGGTCATGCGGATACCTCCTCCAATTTTCCTCATGGACCTTGCCTGGGCCACGAAATCGGTCCCACCTTCACGGAAACCCCACCCTCCTGAGGATTGATAAATCTTGGTGTTAGGCATGGCCTTGCGGGCTTCGAGAGCCCACCATTCACACCAATCAGTCATGGACTGGGTGTACCAGCTGGTCATGTCGATACGGGCTTTTAGCGATTGGTATTGAATGGGTAAGAGGGGACGGATGTGGGCGATATCAGTGAAACTTTCTCCCCATGCCTGATTAAGGCCCGCCAGACTGCCATATTTGCGCGAGAGGTAGTTCCTAAAGTCTTGCGCCGCATACTGATCCCCTGCCCAATAACCGATGTGTATGTGCATTTTCTCCGATTTATATCCCCAGTTGCCACCAGCAGGATATTGTGATTCGCCATAGTTCCCGCTGGGCCCCAAGCGGACTCCCTCAAAGACTCCCATCGGTTCATAATGTTGTCCCAAGGCTTGCAGGACTCTCGTGACATGCCGCTTGTGATAGGGGCTCCAGATGCTTTGGATTGGGTTTGACAGACCATGCTCAAGGCAAACGAACCCTACATTCTCTGGGCTCTGTTCGAACCATTCTGGTAGAGCATAGGCGGAACCCACAATCAGAAGAGGAAAGAGCTTGAGTCCATACTTTCCAACCTCGTTGGCGACGGTGTCGAAGTAGTTGAAATCAAACTCCCCCTGTGTAGGTTCGATTTGATCCCAAGGGATATAAACTTCAATCGAAGTAAAACCGAGGACACGAGCCAAGGGGGCCAGCTCCCGGATTTTTTCAATGGCTGGCTGCAGGGACTCCGGGGATCCATGAACAGGAACCCCGGCGGTCGTGACGATTTCCATGGGACGCTTGAGACTCACCATGGGAGTGACGGAAACAGGAATGGTAGCCGCGGTTTGACTCCATTCCTGGTCAGTCATGCCAGCTCGAAAAGTAATTGCTCGGAGATATTGAAGACCCGCGATACGCAGATGCGGATGGCTTGTTTCTGGATTTCCTGCGGTGCGGGATCGAAACTCAAAAAAAGCTTTCCGGATCTTTTGAGTGTTGAGGCGTGTATAGGATACCTGTCCCCTTGGTCTTGCCCATTCACCCTTGAACTGGTCATTGATTAGAATCTCCGGTTCGATAACTCCCGCTCCATGATCAAGAAATTCGATCTCCAATATGTATTTGGACCATTCCTCCGGGAGAGGCTGTTTGAACTGGAATTTCCAATAGACTTTCATGTAGGGATCAAGATCTGGCTTGATGCAAAGGAAGACTTCATTTTTTTCCACACATTCATGGACATCCGCGTCATTCAACAGCTTCAAAGAGTCCCCCTTATTTTCGCTACCTACCGTAAAACCGGGGATCGGATTTGACTGTCCGGCCGGAATGGTTTCAGACAAAATGCTCCCTGGGAGGAGCAATAATAACAATATACACACAAGGTGTGCATACCTTGTTCCGCTGTAATCAGTAAGGATACGTTGCGACATCATTCCGGTATCTCTCCGCTGAGGATATCTCCTACATGTAATCAGGTGTTCATGGGTGATGGAATCAGATCATATGCGGAAAGACTGTGTTCTCCTAGCTGTAACCGGCCGCCAATCTGGTTGTGATGGGACAAGTACAATATAAGCGCAAGAGGGCAGCCTGTTGAAAAACATGCATTAGAGGTGACACGGTGGATTCCCGGCTTCGCGGCAAGGACGATTCCCCAAATGCTTTGCCCATTTGGCCATTCCCGTGAAGGCGGGAATCCACTGCTACGCCGTATTTCAACAAGCTGCTAGCAGGATGTGGTGGTTTGACAATCCGGATTTTTGTGAATGCAATTGGGCCAAGATTATTTCCCAATGACATTCTTTTTAGTCAATCGGAGCTGTAATTCTGATGGCTTATTGCGCGTCTTTGTAAAAGATACTCCTGAATGCAGTCTGTTACTTGAAATGTTTTCAGCTTAGTGCAATAATCAGAGTAGATGAGTGTTGGAGTAAGCTGCTTGTAGCATGTTGATGTATGTTTTCCAGTTGAGCGAAACATGGTGTCATCCAGACACGGGCTGGAATGTAGTGAACTCCACAAGATCTCATCTAGAACGCGTAAAGGAAGGGTAAGGAAATATGGCAAGAAGAGGAAGAAGGAAGAGGGTCTCAATCAACGAGATGACGTTGACTGAGATTCGGAAACTGTATGAACAGGTGGCCCTACGGGAACGTGAGCGTCTACCGGAACTGAAGGCCAGACAAGCAGAGCTCTCGGCTGAGTTGGCGACGGTGAACGCGGAGATTACGGCAATTGAGGGTGTGGTTCCAGCAGCCGCCGCGGCACCTGCACGGCGTGGCAGACCCCAGAAAGCTGTCGCGAGACGTAGAAAAGCTGGGCGTCAAAAGAAAGTACAAGTAAAAGCAGCCGTGGCAGCTCCGAGACGGAGGGGCCGTCCTCCTAAGGCCAAAGCCGCAAAAGCTGTCAAGGCCGCCAAACCCGCCGCCAAAGCCCCGAAAAAGCGTCCAGGCAGACCACGGAAAGCTAAGGAGACTGGGGCAGCTCCCGCCGAGACACAGCGTCCGAGACGGGGACGTCCACGCAAGGAGGGGGGTGGCATCACTCTCCGTCAGGCCATCACCAATGTCCTTTC
>CAZORO010000686.1:0-2700 GCA_964581845.1 uncultured bacterium | reverse complement strand
CATCTGCAACTGAAAGCGTACCGGCAAGTTGTCTTCAAGGATCCATTTTACCAAATCCGCTGCCTCGATCTCTCCAAAGACAGGCGAGAAGAGCACGGCATGAACCCGCTTTTCAAGACGGTGCTCCCTGACAATATTACGCGCCCATTCGAAATCCTCATGGCTGGAAATGACAAACTTGACTTCATCACGGCATGTCAGGTGATCGAGGTTGCTCCACAGGTTCCGTTTCATCTCTCCCGAACCCGGGCATTTGAGGTCCATGATGCGGATAACACCTTGGGGGAGGACTGAAATAGGATGAGAACCCGCCGTCTCGATCAAGACCGTCTTTCCCTCATCGAGTAAAGCCTGGCAGAGGAGTGAACATTGGGGTTGGGCGAGAGGCTCGCCCCCGGTGACCTCGACCAGTTCGATACCGGAGATCTCAACCGCCGTGAGGATCTCCGGGATGGTCATCCGCTTGCCGCCATGGAAGGCATACTCCGTATCGCACCAACGGCACCTCAAAGGACACCCGGTTAGACGGATGAAGAAGCAGGGCAATCCTGCCCAGGTGCTTTCCCCCTGAATCGAGGAATACAATTCCGTGATGAGTAAAGTGGGCTCATTCATTCACCTTCCCCAGGCAATACTTCTTCTTTCCCACCCGCAACACCAACAGTCCTCCATCCAAAAGATGACCTGGGGTTATCTTCTCATCACCCTCGGTCTTGTGGTTGTTGACATACACACCGCCGCCCTGAATAAGACGGCGCGCCTCGCCTTTCGATCCCGCTAGACCGCTCCCCACAAGGGCATCCACCAAGGGGAGACCGTCCGATAAACGGTTTCGCTCCAGGGTAAAGGAGGGAACCTCGGAGAACACATCCAGAATGGTACCCGCGGCCAATCCCGTGAGGTCTCCGCCGAAAAGCGCCTCGCTGGCTTTGAGCGCGGCCTTGGCATCCTCCTCGCCATGCACCAGGCAGGTGATTTCCCAAGCCAGCCGTTTCTGTGCCTCACGTGCTTCTGGTTTCCTTTGAGTGAGGCTCTCAAGACTCTCAACCTCCTCAAATGGTAAGAAAGTGAACATCCGTAGAAAACGCCCCACATCGGCATCCTCGGTACGGATCCAATACTGGTAGAACTGGTAGGGGCTGGTACGGTCCGCAGTGAGCCAGATCGCGCCCTGTTCCGATTTACCGAACTTCTGACCGGTAGCAGTGGTCAACAGTGGACAAACCAGACCGTATGTCTGATCCCCTCCCAGGCGCCGGATCAGGTCGGTCCCCGCCGTGATATTACCCCACTGATCGCTGCCGCCCAGCTGCACATCACAGCCATAATGAGTGTGGAGGTAATAGAAGTCATAGGCCTGGAGCAGCTGGTAGGAGAACTCAGTGAAAGACATCCCCGCGCCGGAATCGATACGCGCCCTCACCGACTCGCGCGCCAGCATCTCGGTGATGCGGACATGCTTGCCGATGTCACGGATGAAATCGAGGAAAGTGATCGGCCCCATCCAGTCATGATTGTTGACAATGGTGGCGGCATTCTCTCCCTCGAAGGAGAGGAACTTGGCGAGAACCTTCTTGATCCCCTCCACGTTGGCTTCGACCATTTCACGGGTCTGAAGCTTACGTTCGTCCTTCTTGCCGCTGGGATCTCCGATCAGTCCGGTGGCTCCCCCCACGAGAGCGATGGGTTTATGCCCCGCGCGCTGGAAATGCGACAGGGCCAGAACCGCCACCAGGTTTCCGGCGTGCAAGCTATCAGCGGTGGGATCGAATCCGCAATAAACAGTCAAGCGCTTCTTTTTAGAAAGTGAACCAAGCTCGGGATCGGTGATCCGCTCGATGAAGCCGCGTGTTTGAAGTATTTCTATGACATTTGACATGAGTTTCTCTATTGTAATATATCGCCATCACCAGTACCCGCCGGAGTAGCGAATTCATTCGCACTGTGTCTCCCGCCAACTAAACAAACTACATGTCATTAAGCGAATGAATTCGCTACATTGACTCGGGGACAAGCCTTACTCTGGGGCTTTCAAATCTTTCAGGGCCTCTTTCTGTTTGGCCAGCAGTTCACGAATCCCCCCCTCCGCGCGAGCGAGCATCTCATCCAGATCGGCTTTTGAGAATGGCTTGGACTCGGCGGTTCCTTGGACTTCCACAAAGCGGCCCGCTTCGGTCATGACCACATTCATATCCACCTCGGCGATGCTGTCCTCAGCGTAACAAAGATCCACCAAAACCTCACCGTCCACCTTTCCGACACTGACTGCGGCGAGCAGTTCCCGGATCGGCCAGCGGGTGAAAACACCCGCGGCCGCCATCAGGTGGCAGGCTTCCCAATAGGCCACCATCGCGCCGGTCACCGCCGCCGTGCGTGTGCCTCCATCAGCCTGGATTACATCACAGTCGATGTTCACCATACGGTTACCGAGAGCGTCGAAGTCCGTGACCGCGCGGATGGAACGTCCAATCAGACGCTGGATCTCGGCGGTACGCCCCTTGGGCCGGTTGATCTCGCGGGTGATGCGAGTTTTCGAGGATTTTGGGAGCATCGCGTATTCGGCGGTGACCCACCCCGAACTATCAGTTTTCCAGCTGGGGAGCGTATCCTGAAAACTTGCGGTGCAGATGACCTTGGTTTTCCCGAACTCAATCCAGCAGGAACCCTCAGCGGTCTCTAAAAATCCCACGATCATCTTCA
>CAZORO010000685.1:0-2702 GCA_964581845.1 uncultured bacterium | reverse complement strand
TTGCTTGCCGGCGGGGCGCTCTCGGTGTTGAACAGCCTGATGGCACGCTTCATCCCCGGCGACCAGTTCGTCACCGCGGTGTATGCCATTTACAACCGTCTGACCCACAACCTTTCCTATGCCACCGCGGGTCACCCGCCGCCCATTATCTGGCGGGCCAAGGATAAATCGGTTTGCGTGCTTCCTCTCAAGCCACGTTTCCCTCTGCGTCTGTTCGCGCAGGTGGAATACGAGACCCTCCAATGCACGGTCGAGCCGGGTGATGTGGTCATCTTCTACACCGATGGATTGACTGAATTAACCAACGCCGAGGGGGTGTTCGCCGGTGAGCAGAAACTGGTGGAGTGGCTCGCCGAGGCGCCAAATCATTCCGCTTCCGGCATCCTCTGGCACCTGCTGGACCGTGCCTCCCTCTATACTGAGGGCAAACCCCCCAAGGATGACTTCACCATCGTGGTGTTGCGGCGGACTGAACCTCACCCCTGAATCCCCTCTCCCGCCAGGAGAGGGGACCTCATGTTCCCGCTTGCCGTCCCCCGCCTTCCGGTACCATAATCAAGGCTCATCCACACACTGAAGGATTTAGCTCTCAATGCAAAAGAAGAAACGCACCATCGAAATCATGGACACCACTCTCCGCGATGGAGAGCAAACCCGGGGAGTCTCCCTGTCACCGGATGAGAAGCTGACTATCGCGCAGCTTCTGCTGGATGGGGTCCGCGCCGACCGTATCGAGGTGGCTAGCGCCAAGGTCTCCGAGGGAGAACAACAGGCTGTCACCGGAATCATGAGTTGGGCCGATTCACAGGGGAAAGGGGACCGGGTGGAGTGCCTTGGCTTTACTGATGTGAAGACCTCGGTGGATTGGCTCTTGCAGGCCGGGTGCCGTGTGATGAACCTGCTCACCAAGGGTTCGTTGCGCCACCTGGAGGGCCAATTACGTAAAACCCCTGAGCGCCACCTGGCCGATATTGAAGCCACCGTGGCCTACGCCGAAAGCCAGGGAGTCCGAGTCAACATTTATTTCGAGGATTGGTCCAATGGAGTTCAACACTCGCCGGAGTATGTGGAATTCCTATACAAGCACTGCGGCCAGATGCCCTTTGAACGGATATTGCTCCCCGACACCCTGGGAGTGTTCAATCCCGAACAGGTCTACCGCTATGTCAGCGAGGCGCGCGCCAAGCTCCCGGACAAACGCATCGATTTCCATGGGCACAATGATTATGGCCTGGCCACCGCCAATGCCCTCTTCGCGGCGCGTGCGGGAGCCGATGGCCTGCACTGCACCATGAATGGCCTGGGCGAACGTGCTGGGAACACCTCGCTGGATGAGGTCGCGGTGGTGCTCGAGGACCACTCCGAGTTCCGCACCCACATCGACCTCAAGCGTCTCAAGGAGGCCAGCCGGATGCTGGAGCTCTTCACCGGCCTACGCATCTCCTCCAACAAGCCTATCTCCGGCGACAATGTCTTTACCCAAACCGCCAGTATCCATGCTGATGGCGACAAGAAGGGGAATCTTTATGAAAGCGCCCTGACCCCCAGACGGTTCGGACGTGATCGTGAATATGCACTGGGGAAGATGTCCGGCAAGGCCAGCATTGAAATGAACCTGCGTCAACTGGGTATCGAGTTGGCAGATGATGTCAAGAAGAGGTTGCTTGATAAGGTGATCGAGTTGGGCGACAACAAGGAGCTGGTCACCGCCGAGGACCTACCCTACCTCCTGCTCGATTTGATGGAGGCGCCCGAGGGGAAATCTTTCCAGGTGCTTCACAGCGTGATTGTCTCGACCCAGGGCTTGGCCGCCACCGCCGCGGTCAAACTGCGTTACCGTGGCAAAGATTTTGACGCATACGGAAGAGGTAATGGTGGTTATGATGCCTTCATGAAGGCGCTGCGCTCAGTGGCGGAACGTTTCCCTTTCGAGATCCCTCCGCTCTCGGATTATGTGGTTCATATCCCGCCGGGGGGCAAGTCCGATGCCTTGGTGGAGACCGTCATCAGTTGGGGCAATGGGCTTAAAACACGTGGGGTGGAGTCCGACCAGGTGATGGCCGCGATCGAGGCAACCACGCATATGATGAATCTGATGGACATCCAAGCACACTCACGGAAGAAGAAGGGGTAAGGAGGGAGGACAGGGGCTGAAACCTTAATGAGTGGGAAATCAGCCGGTGGACTCATCCTGGGTGTGGTCCTGCTGCTCTTGCACACGGCGGCGGTTTTGTATGTGTTCTACGATGTACACACCAGCCATGATGGACAAGCTGTCATGGACTACATGTTATTCCTGATTATTGATGCACCGACAATATGGCTGGGATTCATCCTGGAACAGGGGACAGGACTTCTCTCGGGCGTGACAAGCTGGTGGTATGCGCAAGGGCACCAAGGTATCAATCTCAGAGCGATGATTCTGACAGGTTTTTGGGGTGGACTGCACTGGTTTGTCATTGGAAATGCTGTTGGATATTTGGGTGTATGGATGAAACAAAGACCAAGCGTGGTCCAATCTGAGGAAAAACCTGAACCACAGCGGCTGCCAACAATGCCCAATATCACCTACCGCACCGGTAATGACATCCCGCTGGATACCCTCATCGAGTTCTACAACGCCACCACCTTGGGTTTGCGCCGTCCGGTGGAGAACCGCGAGACCATGGCCGCCATGCTCAAGCACGCCAATCTGGTTGTCT
>CAZORO010000684.1:0-2708 GCA_964581845.1 uncultured bacterium | reverse complement strand
ACGATAAACCGCAAGTTTTGCACCCTCCAGGCGTGTGGGGGGGTAGTCCGGGGTCTCCATACTCCCGCTTACATCAATCAAGCACACATCCGCGCTGTCTCCCATAAAAACTACTTGTTGGGGAAGCCCGAACAACTCTACAGGATGATTTGCGCCAGTCTCGCCATCCCACCAGCGCCGTGTTTTCTCATACATGTTAAGAAGACTTCTTTTCAAATCTTCCATGATCCCATCCTCCTTGTCTTACGCGCCCTCAGGGATGCGCGCCAAAATGGGTGGTGATGTTCTCCACTTTTCCTGAAATCAGGTCTCGCACCGTGACGGTCACCAAGCCGGATTCATCGTATCCCATGGTGGCCTCCAAGCTGGGTTTGTCGGATTTCCGACTGGGGAGATCGATTTCCCGCTCCCCCACCACCAGACAATCCTGGAGGGTTTGACCATCTTCCCCCTGGAGGACCATGACCTTGAAACAGGTCTGGTCATCAGAAACAGAGGCGTAGGGTTTGCTGGCCTGGCAGGGAATCGGCGTATTCTTCGGCAAAATAACCGAGCAAGACTTGGCCCCGGAGACGACATCCTGGACGCTAACCCCCAAACTGTGGGACATCACATCGCGGTGCTTGATCGAGGGGGCCGGAATGGCTTGGAGCCGTTCTCCGACAACGGTGTTGCCTTTGGAATTGATCACCTTGACGGCGTGTACAGTGGCGCCTTCGGCCACTGCCAGGTCGGGGCTTACTTGATTGGAAAGCAAGCAATCCTTGCCTACAAGGTGCTTGAGTTCCTCCCGGAAGCAGACCAGGCGGCTGGACCCGCCCACCAGGAGGGATGCCTGGATCTCTGCCATATCCACCTTGGCGGTGTTGACCACTTGAATGCAGATCTCCCGGATTCTCTTCAGGAGGCTGGCCATGAGTGACCGCAGTGTGTCCCGCGTCACAATGACCTTGACCTGCCTGCCCTCGGCCCGGGCACAGATCAACACCTCGGTCCGGGCAGAGAGAAGATGCTTCTGGCGCCGGACTTCCTCTTCGATGGTGAACCATTCCGCGGGGTGGGCTTCCCGTGAAAGGTCGAGACGGTGTTCGTCCCGGAAGGCCTCCCGGACGAGTCCCAGCAGGAGGTCATCCACATCTTTTCCGCCCAGGTGCTTGTCGCCATCCGTCGAGAGGACATTCGCCTCACCTCCCGCGAATTGGATCAAAGTGGCATCGAACGTCCCGCCACCTAAGTCAGCCACCAGGACCAGCTGATCGCCCTGCTTCTGGCTCAGGCCATAGGCCAGGGCCGCCGCAGTCGGTTCATTGATCAGTTGCAGCACCGTGATCCCCGCCTGCTCAGTGGCACTCTTGACGCACTGGCGCTCATTTTCCCGGAAATAGGCCGGCACCGTGATGACTCCTGAGCTGGCCGCGTGCGGGTCCCCCAGAAAAGCGATGGTGTCCGTGCGCAGCTTCCTCAGGACCTGATTCGCGCACCAATCAGGCGTGATCTTGTGCCCCCCCTCCTCGAAGTAGATGATGTCTGTTCCGATGTCTCTCTTGAATTCCTTGATGGTCCGCTTCGGCTCCAGCATCTGCATGTTCCAGGCGGGGGTGCCGACAAGGATTTCCTTCATCCCGGGGCCCACATACACGACCGAAGGGGTCTTCATCTCGCCCTCGGCATTGGGGATCACCCTGGCGCGCCCGAGGTCATCGTAATAAGCAATGACGCTATAGGTGGTTCCGAGGTCGATCCCAACAATCTGGCTGTTGCGGATGGGATTACTCATTTGTGTTTCCTCCTTGTTCACACGAATCCGTATTCTGTTGACCTGTTGGTTCGACAATCGCGTAGACTGCCACTCTGGCCGGTTCCACAACCCGCTCCTTCCTGCGGAATCCGGCCCGATAGGTCTTCGCGATGGTCCCCGCTTCCTCTTGGTGGACAGTTTCCTCGCGGGTGAGAGGTTGGTGTTCCTTAGGATCGAACTGGTCCCCTGGGGCCGGGTTCAGAATGGTGATCCCGTTGAGCTCCAGGAACTGGACGAGGCTGTTGGCCAAAGTGCGCAGCTCACTCGAGGAGGGATTGGAGGTCTTCCTCCCCAGAGAGATAAGGATGCTGTAAACCCGAGCGATCTCCCGTAAGAGAGGATCCTGTATCTGGCGTTCCACAAGATCATTGCCCAGGCACTCCATCCCATGGTTGAGACCTTCTGCAAGGAGACGAATCTGTTCGAGGTTGTGGTCGATTGTCTTGAGGTGGACGGAAATTTGTGACAGGAAGCCTTTCAATGAGGAAAGTTCGGTTTGCAATGAGGAGAGAACCGCCGAATCCTTAGCTTGCTCTTGCTCCAGCCGGTGGTTGAGATTCCCTTGCTCCACCAATTCTTTTTGGATGGCGGAGAGGAACCCACCATGAGTGCTACCCTCCTCCAACAGACCCTCCAACCTTTGGAGAGTAGATCCGAGGAAATCCCCTACTTCCCTCCAAGAAACCTCCAGACCATACCTCCCTTGCTCAGCTGTGAGTTCGATACCATGTCTCTTAATGATCTTCTCCATTGTTGGTGCCCTCCTTTTGATTCCTACTCTTTCCCTTGGGTGAGAATCTTCACGACAGCCACGATCAACACCCCCACCAGTCCGAAGGCAATCAGACCCATGATCTTGTGAAGGGCGCCAGAAAAGTGCGGCGGTTGGCGGGGGCGGTTGAAAAGTGCG
>CAZORO010000683.1:0-2709 GCA_964581845.1 uncultured bacterium | reverse complement strand
TCATCGCGCATACCAGGGAGAAGAGCCCTAAACGGCGGAGGGTGGGAACCTCGTACAAACGAATTCCGGCGAGGAGAAAGGCTGGAATCCAAGAGTAGGCTTGGGTGACTGTCGGTTCTCCCACAAACAAGCGTGTGACAATAAATCCCGAGACCATAAAGAGCAGCGCCGAGGTCAATCTCGCCACACGCCTTTCGATCCATACCCCCGCCAGGTAGTAGAAAACACAACCAGCGAAGAAAGTGTGCAAGAAGGCGGAGAATCCAAAAGACCATGGGATGGGAAGAAAAAAGTGCAGCAGGTCAGGCGGGTAGAGTGTTGCGGTCTGCATGTCATGCAAAAAAGGGGTTCCGCAAAACACATACGGATTCCAGAAGGGAAAAATTCCCTCCCTGACCCATTCCACAAAAAACTGCTTCCAGATGGAATACTGGTAGTTGACATCCCCTCCCGCAAGTAACGCTCCCCGGAAGAGAACCTTGATATAAAGGAGGGTATTGACGCTTAAAAGTAATCCGAGACAGGTCAGGTCACGCATATTCTCAGGCACTCAGGGGAAGGATGCCCGAATCAGCACGCCAATCAACCCGCTTGGAGAAGGGCAAAAACAAAAGGAGCGGAAGCTTGTTGTCTCTTCCGCTCGCCGAGTTCTTGAGGAGGAGTGCGGTGCCGGACTCGCTTGCTCAGGGCCAATCCGGCCCCGCACTCTGAAACGGGTACTAGGGGAATTCTTGCTTGACTATTGAACATGCATGATCGGTGCCAAAAATAAGTCATTACCTCTCATTTTTATCCATGTCTAACAAAAGCAAAGGGTTATATCAGAGTCAGGGGATCATTACCGCATTGGTAGAATTGAAACACACTTGGTAAGTGCGGTAGAATTACTCCGCTCTCACCCTCAAAGGACAGGTGGATGTGGGTTTCTTTGCTACACCTCCTGTCAGAAAGAGGGGGTCGGAACCGCTTTGATTCAACCCCGTGATGGATTTGGCCGATAGTTCCGAACACGGAGAGGAGACATCATCCGGGAAAGGACCTTGCCTTCAGGGAAGGGCGGTAAAACCCATGGACTCAGCGATTATCCTCGGTTTGCTTATAGCGGGTGGATTCCCCATGCTGGCGATCTTGATTGAGGGAAACCCATTCGGCTTCCTCTCCGCGCATGCCACCATGATTGTGTTCGGCGGCATCCTGGGCATCACGGTTCTTAGCTTCCCGCTCCCAAAGGTGTTTAACATAACACGGATCATTAAAAAACTCCTGTTTCCAGGCGCGCAGGATCCCCTTAAGACAGTTGAGCTCTTCATGGAATACTCCGACCGGGCGCGTAAGGAGGGCATTCTGGTTCTGGAAAAGATCATCCCCGAGATCGAGGATGAATTCATGCGTAAGGCGATGCGTCTGGCGGTGGATGGAATCGATCCGCATGTCATTAAGGAGACTTTATCCACTGAGATTGCCTTTATTGAGGAACGTCATGGACGCGCGACTTTTATTTTCGAGAATATGGCCACGAATGGCCCGGCCTTCGCCATGATCGGTACTTTGATTGGCATGGTCGCCATGCTCCAACACCTGGAGGACCCCAAATCCGTGGGTCCGAGTATGGCGGTGGCTCTTTTGGCGACCCTCTATGGGGCCTTCGTGGGATATGTCTTGGGTTTCCCTATTGTGAATCGGCTTAAGGAGCGTCACGCCGAGGAAATCCTGAACAAGGAGCTGGTCATCGAGGGGATTATGGCCATCCAGGAGGGCGACAACCCCCGCATCGTACAACAAAGGCTGATGGCTTTCCTCCCAGCGAGTGTTCAGCTCGCCACAGAGCAGGAATAAACTTCAGGAACAACCCCAGATATCAAGGGTTACAAGGAGTAAAGGATGTCCGGACGCAGGAAGGGTGGAGGACATGGAGGAGGTGGAGGCGGCCATGCTCCCCTCTGGATGGTTTCCTGGGCGGACATGGCGACCCTCCTGATGTGTTTCTTCGTGCTCATGGTCTCCTTCGCGAACTTTGATGAGGGCAAGGCGCATGAGTCCATGAAGGCGATTCAGGTAGCCCTTACCCGTCCCTGGCCAATGGCCTCCAGCAACTATGTCCCCCCCATCGAGCGTGCGTATGCAGAACGGAAAAGACGAGGCACATCCAGCGATATGGATAAGGCCCGTCAAAAAGTGGATGTCATGCTCCTGAAGGCTGGATTGAGTCAGGCCATCAATGTGGAGATGGGGCGTGAAGGCCTGAGCTTGGTAGCTCTTTCTCCGGTCTTCTTCGATCCTGGCAGCGCGGAAATCCGTCCTGATGCCTATGCCACTCTGGGTTCGGTGGGGGAATTCCTCAAGGAATACCAGAATGAGATCCGTATCGAGGGACACACGACCACAGTCCAACCCCCAGCGGGTTCTCCTTTCCCAACCAACTGGGAACTTTCCGGGGCGCGGGCGGATGCGGTTTTACGCTATTTCATTGACAAGCATGGCATCGATCCAAAGCGGATGAGTTATGCCGCCTATGGCTCGGAACGTCCCAGAGTTCCCAATGACTCACCTATTGGTCAAAGATTCAATGACCGCATCGAGATCAAGCTCCTCACCATGGAGGAGGGCGAGGATGTGGGCGGATATCTGAGAACCAAGCACGAACAGATCCCGGACAACACGGAGGTGGTTCCTGTTCAACCACGGGAGTATGGGGGAAGTCCCAGGCCA
>CAZORO010000682.1:0-2710 GCA_964581845.1 uncultured bacterium | reverse complement strand
GATTTCTCTTGCTACAGATCCTCCGGTAGAAGTAAAGGGAGACGATGTCTGACCCACATAAGAGCGGAAGAAGGATGGCCACCGAGCGGGTGGGAGGCATGACCAGGGAGAGGAGAGGAGTCGCCATGATACCGATTCCACCCCCAAAACCAGCCTTGTCGATACCGATGAGAATCACACAAATAGCACAAGTAAGCCAGATAACTGGTGTTACATCATACATGTTAAGAGAGTACCTTAATTCCAACAGTCTGAAAAACTTATACTTACAGATGAATCCTTGGATGGCTAGACCCCTCATTTTGGGTGTTAAGGAGAGTTCCAGCTTGCTTATGCCGAAATCCGTGTCCTACCCTATTGGAGTATGGAGTATCAAAAGTTAGGAAACCTTCTGATCTCCAAGGGCCTCCTGACTCCGGCTGATTGGCATGGGGTCATGGAACGGGAGCCGCAGAGTTTAGCGGATCTCTCAGAGGTCCTTGTGCAGACCGGACGAGTCCCCGATAACGACTGGGCGATTGTTGTCGCCGATGCCTATGAGCTCCCCTACCTCTCCGAGATCGGTGAGGTGGATGAGGAGCTTCTCGCAAGGGTTCCCAGCGATCTGGCATTTAAGCGGCTGGCTCTCCCTCTCCGCCGGGATAATGGTTCGGTGGTGGTTGCGGTCACTGATCCGGAGCCGGACCAGGTTTATGAGGATTTCCGGATACTGACCGGTGCAGCGCGGATCAAAGTCGAGATCGCGGGGGAGAAGAGTCTACGCCAAGCGATTCAGAGAAGTTACGGCGCCACGGTGGAGCGGATGGCCGCCGATTTGAGAGGGGGAACGCTTGAGGAGAGTTCCACCGAGGAAACCGGACTGGAGGTCGACCATGACATCGGCAACCTACGCGAGCTGGCCGGAGAGCCGACTGTTGTTAACCTTGTCAACTTGATTCTTTTCGAGGCGATCCGGGACAAAGCCTCGGATGTTCATATCGAACCCTTTGAGTCTGAGCTCAAACTCCGCTACCGGATTGATGGATTGCTTAAGGAGATGCCTCCGCCTCCCAAGCATCTGCGGCTGGCGATCACCTCACGTGTCAAGATCATGGCGGGCATGAACATTGCCGAGCGTTTTGTTCCTCAAGACGGCCATATACGGCTTTCGATGGAGGGCAAGCAGATCGACCTGCGTGTCTCCTGTTGCCCCACTGTCTATGGTGAGAGCGTGGTCCTTCGTATCCTCGACAAAAGCAGCCTGATTCTCGACATTCATCAACTCGGTTTGGCCGAGGAAGATCGAGACCGGTTCAACGATGTTATCCACCGTCCGCATGGGATCTTCCTGGCGACAGGGCCAACCGGCTCCGGAAAGACAACCACGCTATATACAGCGCTTAGCCTGATCTTCTCCCCCACCTTGAAGATCATCACGGTGGAGGACCCGGTGGAGTATCACCTTCCTGGTGTCTGCCAGATCCAAGTGAACCAGAAGCGAGGGATCACTTTCGCTTCCGGGTTGCGCTCGATCATGCGCCAGGATCCGGATGTCATCATGGTGGGGGAGATCCGTGATGGTGAGACAGCGGAAATCGCCATCCGCTCGGCTCTGACTGGCCACCTGGTGTTCAGTACTCTTCATACCAATACCGCCGCTGGTGCTGTTCCACGCCTTATGGACATGGGAATCGATCCGTTTTTGATTTCATCCTCCCTCAACGGGATTCTGGCTCAGCGTCTGGTCCGCCGGATCTGCAACAATTGCCGGGAGCAATATGAACCTACCGCTGAGGAAAAAGTGCTGAGCATGTGGCAGCATGTAGACCAGATCAAGTTCTTCCGCGGCGCGGGATGCGAGGAGTGCGGCTTCAGCGGTTACAAGGGCCGTGTCGGAATCTTCGAGATCATCCTGCTCAACGATGAGCTTCGCGAGATGATCCTGAAACGGCCCTCGGCCAGCATGATTGCCCAAGCTTCGGGCGCCAAATCTTTCCGCGAGGATGGTTGGCGGAAGGTCGATGCTGGTATCACTACCATGGAAGAGGTCTTGAGGGTTGCCGTGGAGGACTAAACCTCCGGTAAGTGATACCCTCTTCTTTCCCAATCATCATGCCTGTTTTCCAATATAAAGCTATTACGCCTGGGGGAAAGGAGACTTTTGGCTCGCTGGAAGCCTTGGACCGTCCGGGCGCATTGAAGTCACTTCGAACCCAGGGGCTTGTCCCGGTTCAGGTTTCCGATTCCATCATTGAAGGACCTAAGCGTCACCCGGCGGGTCTCCACAAGAGGAGGAAGATCAAAACACGCGAGCTGGTAATGTTCACCCACCAGATGAATTCGGTGCTCAAAGCAAACATCCCTCTGACTCAGGCGCTTGGCATTATCGCCAGTCAAGCCGAGAGCGATGTCCTGCGCGATGTCCTAACTGAGGTCCGCGAGGCGATCGAGGGAGGTTCCTCAATGGCGGATGCCATGCGGGATCACCCAGGAGTCTTTCCGCCTCTCTATGTGAATACCATCCGTATGGGGGAGGAGGGAGGAGTCCTGGACCGGGTGATGGCGCAGTTGGCGGATTACCTTGAGGCCAATTATGCCCTTAACGCCGAGGTGAAGTCGGCCATGTATTACCCCGCCGCGATTGTGTGCATGGCGATTCTTTCGGTAACCTTTATCCTGGCTTTCGTGATGCCCAAGATGACCGCAGTCTTCTTGGAAAGCGGACAGGATC
>CAZORO010000681.1:0-2730 GCA_964581845.1 uncultured bacterium | reverse complement strand
TACCTGTTTCGTGTTCCACAGTCGAGTCTCTGGCAGTTTCCGAGGAACCCTATGATTTTGTTCTCTCCTATCATGTCCTTGAGCATCTTAAGCGGCCATCAGTTCTCTTTGAGAAAGGATCGAGTCTTTTGCGTTCTGGAGGTTACTTATTCATCGAAACTCCGGTACCTGATCTGAGTCAAGTAAGTAATGATCTTAAACGCCATTCAACCCATGGGTATGGCAGTAGCGAGCACTCGCATTTCTTTACTCTTAGAACCCTGAGGAGATATTTTGAACGTTATGGTTTCCGTATTATCACCACATACGAGTATAAGGCGGGGGATCTGCCAAATGGTGGGATTCTTGGGTTGAAGCCATGAAGGAGCCAGCCAGTCTGGGGGTGGAACTATGAGGACAGAACTAACCAACATCCTTGCCTGCCCGGTGTGTTTGGCCCCTTTAGACCTCGATGGTTGTCAGGGTGATCCTGTAATCGAGGGAACTCTTAGGTGTAGTCAATGCGCAATTTCCTATGACATCCATGCAGGTCTTCCCCTTCTGCTCCTCAAAGATTCCCATTGGGGAAAAAATAAAATTGAAGCCGAGGGGGAACGGGAACTGGTGGATGAGCTTCCCCTTTCTGAACATATCAAGAGGAACCGGTTTGAGGCGGGTAGATCCATCCGTTTGCTCAATCAGGTTCACTTCCGAAACGCCCCGTTGGTTTTGGATGTGGGAGGTTCATCAGGCCTGGGGGCCTATCTCTTCAAACAATACAACGCGCGGGTGGTTATTATCGACATCGTTCCTCACTTGCTGAAGGTGGGTGATGCGAGCCTGAGCGGGATGATGGATTACGATCTGGCTCTCGCCGGAATGGAATGGCTGCCTTTTCGCACGAACACATTTGATGTCGTCTTCTGCCGTCAAGCTCTCCATCACGCCTCAGATCCCGCCTCAGTGATCCGTGAGTTTTTCCGGGTGGCGCGGATTGGAGGCAAGGTTTTGATCGCTTCTGAGCCGTGTGTCGCGATTTGGAATATCATCGAGGGGAAGATTCGGGGAAAAGTCAACGCAAAACCTTCCTCAAAAGCAGATGAAATCCTCACCAAGCTCCCTGACGGCAATTACGATCACACTTGGATAGAATATATGGAGTGGATGGGAGCGGTCACCGACAGATTCAAAATCGAACCTGCCGGAGGTGCTTCGGGACTCTCATCAACGCCAAATGGGTTGATTTACAATCCCAATGCAAGTTCGATGTCCAAGCTCGAAAAACTAATTGGTACCGTCTTCTTTGGAAGCAATGGGTTTCGGGGCGATATCAACATCATTGGAACAAAGATGTATGAAATAAACAGGATGAGAGAAAGTGTGGCGTTGAAACCAGTCCGCCACGAGCATCTTGCTATAAACGATTTCACCGAGAGTGAGATCATCGAATACAAACGTATTTTCCCGATGATGTTTCCTTTCCCAATCTGAGACGTCCCCCAAAAAGGAGGGGATTGATGATTAACTGTGTCATGACCAAACGCGAAATGAACCTCCGGATCTTCCAGGGAAAGCCAGTTCCGCAGGTCTTCTTTCAGCCACGCATCGAGCCCTGGTTCGAGTTGAACCAGCGGCGTGGGACTCTTCCCCAGGAGTTGGTGGGGCTGGAGGTCGGTGGCCTCTATGACCGGCTCGATATCTCCATGCGTTACTCGCACTATTTCACGGGTCAACCCGATCCGGTCCAGCGGACCTTCAGCCCGGCGGTGAAGGTTCATTCCGACTCCACCCCGAATGGCGGAGTGAACATCATCGAAACCCCCTATGGCGAGCTGGTTACACGCTTCCAGTTCGCGGGGGATGCCGGTTGCCGGATCGTGGATTTCCCGGTCCAGAGCCCGGATGACCTGCGTAAGGTGCGTTGGGTCTATGAGAACACCCGCTATTCCTACAGCAGGGAGAACTTCCAGCTCGGTTCTGATTTTTTCGGCGAACGCGGCCAACCCCAGTTCTGGGTACCACGCAGCCCCTACCAGGCCCTCGCGCTGGATTGGATGAAGTTCGAAACCTTTGTCATGGCCCTTATGGACTCCCCGGAGGAGTTCGAGCCGGTCATGAAAGCTATCGATGATTCGTATGATGACCTGTTCGAGCAACTCGCCAACGCTAGCGGTCCTACCATCATCAACTTCGGCGAGAATGTGGACTGCCAGCTCCTCTCGCCACGCTTCTTCGAGAAGTACCATCTGGCCTACTACCACAAACGCTCCACTCCACTCCGGCAGGCCGGCATTTTCACTACCGTCCATCTGGATGGAAGCCTGAGAACCCTGCTTCCATTCCTCGATGATCTCCCCTTCGATGGGCTGGAGGCCTTGACCCCGCGTCCGATGGGGGATGTGACCCTGGAGGAGCTTAGTGAACATATGGGTGAAAAGGTTCTCCTGGATGGTATCCCGGCGGTCTTCTTCCTGCCTCCTTTCACCCTCGAGGATGTTCAGGCGTGTGTGGAACGGATTGTGGAGTTGTTTGCGCCACGCCTTGTGCTGGGGATCTCGGATGAACTCCCGATGGCAGCGGATGAGGAAGGGATCCGCCGGCTCAAATGGATTGTGGAGTACTGCCAGAAAACTGCCCCTTGACAACAGGCCCAGCTATATGGAAGACCTCACCCCCCTGGCCCCCCTCTCCCGTTGGGAGAGGGGGGGAGACCAAGTTTGTAACACCATACCCCCCCTCTCTTCACGGGAG
>CAZORO010000680.1:0-2741 GCA_964581845.1 uncultured bacterium | reverse complement strand
ATTCCCAGACCAATTTCCTCTGGTCCATGGGAGAACAGGGCGAGGAGCCAGCCTACTTCAAGGAACCCAATGATCTCGAGATCGATGATGAGACAGGGCATCTGTATGTGATGGACACCTGGAATGGACGTGTTCAAGTCTTCAGTTCAACGGGGGAACTCAGCCAGATCTACCCAGCGGAGGGCTCATTTGGGCCCAGGGGGATTGCCGTGGGACGTGTCCCTCTCGGTCAGGAAGCTGATGGAGGTTTTGTTTTGCCTGCCACTCCCGAGTTCACAAACAAACTTGTCTTTGTCTCCAACACCGGAGGGAAGACAATCCAAGCCTTCAACCTCGAAGGAAAGAAATCTGCTGAATTCGGCCAAAGCGGGAGTGATTCTCAGAGGCTAGCTGAACCGGTTGACGTGGAAATCACCCCCCTCGGTCTGGCTGTGACCGATGCCCGTAATCAGCGTGTGGTCTTCTACGATGGCCGTGGACGCCTCCTACGCCAATGGAAGATTCCGACAGAGGCGACGGGGGGAACCACGAATGAAATGCATTTGAGGTGGGATCAGCAGCAACAGCGTCTTATTGTCACCGACCCGGAACACGATCAGGTTTTTGCCTTTAACAATCAGGGGGAGGTTACCGCCAAGATCCCTGTACCCGGAAATCCGACCGGTGTTGACATCGCACCAGATGGCCGTGTTTATGTCACCCTCCGCCAACGCCACAGAATAGTAGTGGCGAACTTGCGGTAGGGCTGGCGAATGAGCAAGGATTAATGACAGGGGGATACCTTGCGCGATGACCAAAATCTGGATGATCCTGGCAGGAGTAGCAATTTTTGTGACCCTAGCGGCGATTACAAAAAACATCTGGTTCCCTGAAGGTCTACGGAACCGTTGGCATGAAGCCTGGATATCCTATCCAGGGGATGATGAAGACCCCAAAAAGGCTTTGCTATCAAATCATGCCCGCCGAATGGCCGGATTAGAGAGCCAGTACCGTGAGATAATCGAGAAGGAGAAGGCGGAACACACAGAACTCCTTGCCGAAAAGGCGAAACTGTTTGAAGCCTCAGCGACCCCATGAGCGGCGGTAACCTGCTTGTTGTTGATGATGAGGAAAACCTCTGCCGGATCCTCTCCCGGATTCTGCGCGATGAGGGATACCAGGTGGATATTACCCACAATGGGATCGATGCGCTGGAGAATATCAATCAGCGCAATTACGACTGTGTGGTTACTGATGTCCGCATGCCCCAGCTGGATGGCTTGGCTTTTCTGCGCGAAGCAAAGAAACGGGACCCTGAGATCATCGTGGTGGTGATGACCGCCTATGGGAATGTTCAGCTCGCGCAGGAGGTCATGCGCGCGGGAGCCTTTGACTATGTCATCAAACCTTTTGACAACGATGATCTGGTACGGATCATCGGCAACGCCATCGAGCTCAACCGTCTACGCCGGGAAAAACGCACCCTGTCCGAACAATTGGCTCACCAGTTAGGGCCTGGGCAGCTGATCGGTGCTACACCCGCCATGCAGTCCTTGGGGAAGGCCATTGCCCAGGTGGCCTCGACTGACGCGACAGTTCTCATCATGGGGGAGAGTGGAACCGGTAAAGAGCTGGTGGCGCGGGCCATCCACCAGGATTCCAAACGTTCGGAACATGCCATGGTGGCCATCAACTGTGGAGCTTTCCCACGCGACCTTATCGAGAGCGAGCTCTTCGGACACGAGAAAGGGGCCTTCACCAGCGCCTATGCAGCTAAGCCGGGTCTGGTTGAGAAGGCCAACCAAAGCACCCTTTTCCTGGATGAGGTGGGAGACCTTCCCATGGATCTCCAGGTCAAGCTGTTGCGTGTCTTAGAGACCGGTGAGGTCCGGCGTGTTGGAGGAGTCAATTTCCGCCATACCGATATGCGTGTCATCGCGGCCACCAACCGGGACCTTAAAGCCGAACAGGAGGCGGGACGGTTCCGCGAGGATCTGTTCTACCGTCTCGCGACCTTCCCGATTCACATACCCCCCCTCCGCGAACGAAAAGAAGACTTGCCACTCCTGATCGACCATTTCCTGGCTTTGTGCATGAAGCGCATGGGACGGACACTGGCAGGCTTTACTCCTTCGGCCCTCGAAGCCATGCGGAACTACCGTTGGCCGGGAAATGTGCGGGAACTCCAGAACCTGATCGAGCGCTTGGTGATCACCAAGGATGGGCAAACCATCGACCGCTCCGACCTTCCCCGCGAGCTCCTGCAGGAAACCGAATGGCAGACCGGAATCGAGGAGGTCGAACACCTCCCCTACAAGCAAGCCAAGGCTTCTTTCGAAAAAAACTACTTTCTCTCTCTGTTGGCAGCCAATGATTACAATGTGACACGTTCCTCGCTGGTCGCTGGAATCTCACGGCGCCACTTGCAGGAGAAGCTGCGTGAATTCAAGATACGGGTTTCCGACCAGAACAGTTGAACCATGCCCAAGCTCCTGATCGTCGATGATGAACCGCGTCTACGGAAGGTACTCAGCCTTCAACTAGAGTCGGCGGGCTATGACACCGAGTCCGCCGAAGATGGCCAAGTTGCTCTCGATATGCTGACCTCTTCTTCATTCGACTGTGTCATCTCCGATTTACGGATGCCCAATCTGTCTGGAGAGGAGCTGCTCGAGCAGATCCAGAAGATCAATCCTTCGCTCCCGGTCATCTTCGTAACTGCCCATGGCAACGTGCAGGTGGCGGTAAAAGCCATGCAGGAA
>CAZORO010000679.1:0-2746 GCA_964581845.1 uncultured bacterium | reverse complement strand
GTTTCGGTGAAACAAACCTGCTCACCCTCAAGCCTGCCGGGTCAGCGGACTTGAATGAGGATGGGATGGTGGATGCCAATGACCTGATGCTTTTCCAGGATCAGTGGAGGAGTGTGACAGGACCATGAGGCAGGCCAGATGGACTTTTTGTCTTGCGCTGTATCTGTGTTTTTCGCCGGCCATCCATGCTGGAGAATTTTCAATCCCGGAAAAGATCACCGATGGTACGCGCAAGTACCAGATCAGCCGGACCGCTGATGCGGTCATGGCCGTGGATTCCGAGGGAAGACTCCATGTTACCTATTGGGCCGGTGGTCTTGCGACCACTCCAGGCACTCCAAGCTTCGTTCTATACCGGAGTTGGGATCCCGCTCATGGGTGGTCACAGCAGCAAGAGATCGATGACTCGATGTACTCCTCCTACCATGTCGGTGGAAGGCATCCCAGTCTAGCGCTGACCGCTGATGACTCGGTGTGGGTGGTTTGGCATGACCACCGTCACTGCACCCCCATTGGGAACTGGATCAACAACACGGAGATCTATGGGGACATCTGTCCCAAGGGGGGAACCTTCAGTACCACGGATATCCGTCTGACTAACACTACGGCTGCTCATTATGGTGACAATGGCTACACCGCGAAGCTGGCGCGGGGACCAGATGGCAGGATGAGTCTGGTCTGGTACGACTACCACTATGATTACGATGTTCCGGATATCTTCCTCACCCAATCCGGTTTGAACGGAGTATTCAAATCATTGGAGGATCTCGCCGCGGCGCGGGTGACCAACCTGACAGATCGTGGGGGAACACCTCCCTTTTGCGTGCCAGACCTCACAATAGACCCCCAAGGAACTCGTCACCTAGTCTGGGCGGGAGGGACAGGCGCGGGAGTAGATCTTTACTACACCTCAATCCCTTCTGGAGCCACGACAAGCATTCCTATCCGGCTTGCCAAGGGAGCGACCGACTTCTTTGACCCACCACACATCACTGCTGGCTCAAATGGTGATGTCTGGATCCTGTATGGCGATGACAAGGTACAAAATGAGGAGGATATCACTATCCTGCGGAGACGTGCGGGACAATCCTCCTTTGATCCACCTTTCTCCTTCCCCACGGATCCCTCGCGGCAGTACGGAATCGATGGAGTGGCTGACTCACAAGGACGGCTTCATCTCGTCTGGGTAGATGAGCGTGAGGGAACCCAGATCCGGTATGGGATATATGACCCAGGCACGAATAGTGTGACCGGAGAACGTGTTCTCACGGATACCGACAGCTACTGGATGAGACCCTCCATCGAGATGGATATAAGCGAAAACCTCTACGTTCTCTGGGAGGAGGATCAATCTGTTTCCTCCGGCGAAATCTGGTTTGCAACAACACGGAATCAGAATGGAACCGCGGTCAAGGAGTGGCGGGAGTATTAAGAAGGTGATTGGCTCAATATAACGCTCTCCTGTCTATCTCGGTGGCATGTTCTCCACTTCAATCGGGGCCCAAGGGTCATCCGGCTTGGTGGAAACGGAGAGGGGAGCTGGCGGCTCTGGAGGCGGTGGAGAAGTTGGACCTGACCCCCAGTTAACCGCGGTCCACGCTGAAGGTGCGGCTGAGATAGGTTGTTGCGGTGCCGGAGCGGGAGGAGGAGGTGGGGTATAGGGAGATGGCATCAAACGTGGTGGGGTTGACTGTGAAGGCAGAATGGCGCAGGGATTCCTTCTCGTATAAGTCCTGACTTGCCCGCTTTTGTCACCTGACTCTGTTTTACATTGTTCGGCCTGTTGCTTCCAATAATTCAATTCCTGGGTCTGACAGTCGTAATCGGCTTTAGCTTTTTTGGCCATTTCCTGGTTTTTATGGATCTCGGCCAACATCATGGACAGATCACGCTGGTGAATGGCCAGCTGCTTCTGTCCGACTTTACCGGCCAGGATCTGGACCTCGGTATACCGCCGTTCGAGCTCCTCTTGGCGTTCCTTGACGGATTGACGGAAAGGCTTTTCAAGCTGAGCAACCAACCCCTTGATGGCCATCCGTTCCGCCTCGCTGAAGGCCCCCTCCTCAAGCCGGCGTCCACGTCCTCCTTCGTAGTATTTCTCGATTTTAGGGGCTCCATTTTCATAATCATAAAAAACCGCGCGAACTCCAACACGGTGCTCGAGATTTTCATCGATCCAGAAACGGTCGTAATCGGTTACCTCGAAAAGTGAAATGTAATCGCACTGAAAATCGGGAAGGAGCTCTTTAAGAGGGTCCATGGAGAGCTGATTCTTGAGCCGGTAGTCAGCGAGGATGGTGGGAATCACCGAATAGAATCCAGTCTTGATGGGATTGTCGGGAAGGTCGGTGAGCAGCCAGACCTCGGTGGCAAAAGACCTCAGAGCGTTAGAGAACTCGCTGCTCAGACGGCCAACGATTTCGGCATTGACCGGGTCATCGATCACAGGAACCACCATCACGCGGACCCCTATGGGATTGGCACGGGTGAGGGAGAAGATCCGGTACTCTCTCACCTGTTTCCATGGATTCAAGTCAGAAAGTGTCCAGGCGAAGGCAGAATAGGAATAAAAAAGAATCAGGAGTGCAAGGACTGCTTCTACAGCGGTAATCCCGGCAAGATATACCCTTCCCGGCTGACTTTTCCCCATAGGCAGCGGGATCAAGCTCACGTGAAACACCATAATCTCCCCCTGTTAACGGCTCAAATCCTCCCCCTCAGAACTCATCGTATGTATAGATACAAT
>CAZORO010000678.1:0-2764 GCA_964581845.1 uncultured bacterium | reverse complement strand
GGTTTTCGTGATCCATCGGATCTGGAAAAGCGAGCCGGTGCCCAAACGGCAACCGGCCTTAGCGTAGGGTGGGGCTCGCCCCACCTCCGGTATTTCGACGTGGTTAGATAATCTGGTGGGGCAAGCCTAACCCTGGGGATTGGACATTTCACCTCAGGTGGAATTGTCATTCGCCTACGGTGGGGCAAGCCCCACCCTACAAGGTGCCGGGATTGGTTGGATAAACCGCATCCAGCAAGAGATAAAGAATATGAATTCGGTCCGTCGGTATTTCAAAGAGGTTGTGGATGGTTTTGTCACCGTACTGGTCGGCATGGTGGTAACCGGACGCGAATTTGTGCAGCATAAACGGCGGGTGATTACAGTACAGTATCCCCGGGAACCAGTGGTTCTGCCGCCACGTTTCCGTGGGATGCTTTTCAATGATGTCCACAAGTGCATCGCTTGTATGCTGTGCGCCAGGGAATGCCCTGTGAATTGCATCGTAGTAACCGGAGTGGGCAAGGGTAAGGAACGTCATCCCGATGTCTTTACAATCGATTTTAACAAATGTATGTGGTGCGATCTGTGTGTAGAGGTCTGCCCGGTTGAGAGCCTCTACATGACCCATGAGTTCGAGACCACCTTCCGTGACCGCAGGAACATGGTGGTCGATTTCATGAAATACGATCAGGCGCCGCCACGTCCCATCGGGGAGGAAAAGGCGCCTGAAAAGCAGTGGACCGGCCCCAAAGCGAAGGTGGCCGAACCTCCGGTTACGGAGGAACAAATGAAAACCGAGGCGTAGGGTGGGGCTTGCCCAACCATGGCTTCCGGTGAGGCAAGGGCGGTGGGGCAAGCCCCACCCTACAAGATATGTTTGACTTCATCTTCTACTTTCTTTCCGTGGTGTGTGTGGGATCGGCGCTGTTCGTGGCCTTTACCCCGAATGTGGTCCATGCGGCTCTTTCGCTGGGGGCCACCTTCGCGAGCATGGCGGGGCTTTACCTCCTGCTGGGGGCGGACTTCCTCGCGATCACTCAGGTGGCCATCTATGTCGGCGCGATCCTGGTCCTCATGCTCTTCGGGATCATGTACACCCACAATGTGGCGCGGGTCTCCGGGGAGGAGGTCACCATGCAGGTCGGCGCGGGGCTGGTGGTGGCGTTTCTGACCCTCTTTACCCTGGTGGCCGCCATTGTCTCGACACAGTGGCCGGTCAAGGAGGTGGCCAGTCCTCAGCCCACCGTGGAACGGATCGGCGTCCTGTTTCTGACCGGCTACCTGATCCCCTTCGAGGTGGCCTCGGTGCTTCTGCTGGTGGCCCTCATTGGCGCGGTGGTCATTGCTCACTCGGTTCAAACAGCCAGGAACGAGGATGAATCATGATTGGGCTGACCCATTTTCTCATTGTCAGCGCCTTGTTGTTCACCATCGGCCTGTTCATTGTCATCACACGCCGTCATGGGATCATGATGCTGATGGGGCTGGAGATCATCCTGAATGCCGCCAACCTGAACCTGGTGGCCTTCAGCCGTTATGTGGAGAGCGGGGTACGCGGCCAGGCCTTCGCGGTTTTTGTCATCATTCTTGCGGCGGCGGAGGCGGCCATCGCATTGGCCATCATCCTCTCGATCTACTCCAACCTCTCCAAGATCAATCTCGATGAACTCAAGAGACTAAAGGAATAGGCTGCCATGGTGATTCGACCCCTGCTCATTGTCCTGTTCCCGCTACTCTCCATGTGGGTCATCCTGCTCTTTGGAAGAACCCAGCGTCTACGCGGCATTTGCGACAAGATCGCGGTCGGCGCGATCGCTCTTTCCTTCTTGCTCTCCTATACCATCTACCGCCAAGCCATCTCGGCTTACAACGGAGGCGAGGAGTTCCTGTACCTCAACCAGAATCCCTACCACTTCATGACCTTCACCAACCCTGAAACAGGGGCTCCCCTAGTCTGGAAGGTCGGTTTCTGGATCGACAGTCTGACCGCGATGATGTTGATGGTGGTCACCATTGTCAGCCTCTTGGTCCACATTTTCTCGTTGGGGTATATGCGGGGTGAGGAGAATTATGGACGTTTCTTCGGTTTTCTCAGTTTGTTCTCTTTTTCCATGCTCCTGCTGGTCCTGACTGACAACCTTTTCGTGCTGTATATCTGCTGGGAACTGGTCGGCATCTCCTCCTTCCTCCTAATCGGGTTCTATGTGAACCGTGCCTCGGCGGCGGCGGCCGCCAAGAAGGCCTTTCTGACCAACCGGGTGGGTGACCTGGGTTTCGCCATCGGCCTCTTCATCATCTACTCCAAGTTTCACACCTTTTCTTACAGCGAGGTCTTTGACCGCATCCAGGCGGGGGAGATGAGCGGGACTCAACTGACCATCACCAGCTTGTTCCTATTCTGCGGCGCGGTGGGCAAGTCGGCGCAATTCCCGCTTCATATCTGGCTCCCTGATGCCATGGAGGGCCCAACTCCAGTCAGCGCGTTGATCCATGCCGCGACCATGGTGGCCGCCGGGGTCTACATGGTGGCGCGCCTGTTCCCCATCTTCACTCCGGACTCCCTGCTGGTGGTGGCCTATATCGGGACCTTCACCGCGATCATGGCCGCGACCATCGCCATCACCCAGTTCGACATCAAGCGGGTGCTGGCTTATTCCACCCTCAGCCAGCTCGGTTACATGATGGCGGGTCTAGGTGTGACCGCATACACCGCCTCGATGTTCCACCTGACCACCCATGCCTTTTTCAAAGCCTTGCTCTTTCTTTGCTCCGGATCGGTCAT
>CAZORO010000677.1:0-2766 GCA_964581845.1 uncultured bacterium | reverse complement strand
AGGTATACCTGGGGCGAAGAATCGGCAAAGCAGAAGCTTTTTGAAGCAGAAGATACAATGGATAGCCAGTGGGATGCGCCACCCCATTGCACCACGCGGCAGTCAGCAGCTCGGGTTCATCTCCCCACCAAAGATGTGGATAGAGGTGGGTAATGAAGAGGAAACCCACCAATCCCAATAAAGCGGGATCGAGCCATCGAGCCAGGAAATCGATGTGTGGTGTGCGTTCCATGTTTCCCGGCCAACAGGGAATCACGGATAGGAGGGAGAGGGAAGACCTCTCGTATTCCCTTCTCGCCTTTCCCATTATCGCCTAAACTATAGATGTTAGCCAAGAGAAAGCCTGAGATCCCCGCTCCGGGGCTACCCCCTTTCCCCAACAGGTATGGCGTAACAAAAACCTGATGTTGCAAGGGGATGCTATGTCCACGCGAGGGATCAGTTTGCAAAGGAAACAGGAATGCCAGCCGTAACCGAAGTTCATCCCACGGAAAAGATCCGTAACCTCGCGATTATCGCCCACATCGATCATGGGAAAACCACTCTCATCGATGCCATCATGCGTTCCTGTGGAATCTTCAGAGAAAATCAGGAAGTCCAGGAACGTGTCATGGACTGTAATGACCAGGAACGGGAACGTGGGATCACCATCTTTGCCAAGAGTGCGACGGTGAACTGGGATGGCTACCAGATCAACATTGTGGACACACCCGGCCACGCGGACTTCTCGGGGGAGGTCGAACGCACTCTGGGGATGGTGGATGGCTGCCTGCTTTTAGTGGATGCCGGAGAAGGGCCGATGCCGCAAACACGGTATGTCCTGCGGCGTGCTTTGGCTCTGGGACTCCACCCCATCGTGGTGTTGAACAAAGCAGACCGTCCCAACTGCGATCCGGATGAGGCCCTCAGCGAGGTCTTCGACCTCTTTATCGAACTCGGAGCGACCGACCAGCAGGCTGACTTCCCACATATCTACGCTTCCGCTTTGGAGGGATGGTCCACACGGGAACTGGATGACCCGCGCGAGACCCTGCATTCCCTGTTTGACTTGATCATTCACCATGTCCCCCCGCCGCGCGGAGAGATTGATGCCCCCTTCCAGATGCAGGTGACCACCCTCGATTGGAATGAGTACATGGGACGTCTGGTCGGAGGAAGAGTCCTTCGCGGAGAGATTCATCAAGGTCAGCAACTCATCCGGGTGCCGGTCTCTGGCGCGGATCCGAAACGTTTCACCCTCACCAAGATTTGGGGCCATGAGGGGATGAAGCGTGTCGAGAGATCCACCGCCACGGTGGGCGAGATCCTCTTCCTGGCTGGACTTGAGGAGGTGGAGATAGGCGACACCATTTGCCATCCCGGCTTTGTCGAGGCGCTGCCCCCCTTGCAGATCGATGAACCAACCGTCTCCATGACCTTTCTCCCCAATAACTCCCCTTTCGCGGGACGTGAGGGGAAAGCGGTCACCATCAAACAGATTCAGGAGCGCCTTCAAAAGGAAATCAAAACTAACGTCTCCCTCAGAGTACGTGAACTGGGGCAAGAGGGAGTCGAGGTGAACGGACGCGGGGAGCTCCATCTCTCGGTGTTGATCGAGACCATCCGCCGCGAAGGCTGGGAACTGGCCGTCTCGCGTCCGCGTGTCATCTTCCACGAGGAAGCGGGAAAACGGCTCGAACCGATCGAGATGCTGACTATCGACATCCCGGAGGATTACATCGGGGTAGTGATGGAGAAGATCTCGGCGCGCCGTGCGGAGGTGAAGGAGATCCACCATGGCGAGGATGGACGTGTAAGGTTGGAATGTTTGATCCCCACAAGGGGACTGGTGGGTTACCGCTCCGATTTCTTGACCGACACCCGTGGACTAGGGATCATCGCCTCACGATTCCTCGAGTTTGGGGAGTTCCGTGGCGAGGTGATGCACCGGACCAAGGGGAGTTTGATCGCTATGGAGACTGGACGCAGCACCGCCTATGCCTTGGACAACCTCCAACAACGGGCGGTCTTATTCATCGGTCCTGGCGAGGAGATCTATGAAGGCCAAATAGTGGGTGAGAATTCCCGTGAGGGAGACATGGTGGTGAATCCTTGCAAGAAGAAGCAGCTCTCCAACATGCGCGCTTCCGGTTCCGATGACGCAGTCTTACTCACTCCCCCCCGGAGGAATACTCTCGAACAGGCCATCGAGTGGATTAGTGATGATGAGATGGTCGAGGTGACCCCCGAGTCGGTCCGGATCCGCAAGCGGATCCTCAAGGAATCCGACCGGAGGAAACAGAGACAGATCGAGGGGAAATAATCCAACCGGCATCTCCCCCTTTCGTTGCCCCCATTTTTGACGATGATTATGACCATGGAATCACGTCAAGCCAAAACCCACAGAACCACGCGCGAAACGGATATTAGCGCGGAGATGATCCTGGATGGCCTGGGGAAAAGAAGCATCTCCACCGGGATCGGTTTTCTCGATCACATGCTGGACCACCTCTCCAAGCACAGCGGCATCAGTCTGACCCTTAAAGCCAAGGGAGACCTCCAAGTGGATTTCCACCACACGGTCGAGGACACCGGGATTGTGCTTGGCGAACTGCTCAGCCAGGCCCTCGGTGATGGAGCGGGCATCACCCGGTACGGTTCCGCCTCGGTCCCCATGGAGGAGGCTCTAGCCGAAGCCTCGTTGGATCTGTGCGGACGCGGATATCTGGTTTACAACGTGCCCACCACGCAACCCAAGGTGGGCGAATTCGACTCGGAGTTGGCGCG
>CAZORO010000676.1:0-2771 GCA_964581845.1 uncultured bacterium | reverse complement strand
ATCATACTGGCGTGCCGCCGAACAGTCACCACAAAGTGATCACTATCCTCTTCCTTGTTCTGCTGACAAGACCAGTGACCGCTGGAGAGCTTCTTCCCCCATGCAAACGAGACCTTTTGGTCTCCCCTTGCGGGATGGATTGGATAGCCGCTCCAGCGTTTCTGAAAGGGAGTGAACTTCCAGCCAATACCGACCCTTGTTCGATCCGCCTTTTCCGGGTGATGGAGGGGCGGGAGGAGATTGTTCCCTATCGTCTTCAGACAGAGGGAATTCCTCCCCGGCTGATCTGGATAGGTTGGATCAAGGAGGGGACAGGGACGATTGAATACATACTCCGTTTCGACACCCGCGGCTCCGGGCATCAATACGATTATCCCAGCGCGATGCCCATGGTGGGCTGTGGAGAACCCTTGGCTTTCGGTTCCCGTTCGGCCACTGGCTGGATGAGTGCCAGTTACAACTCAACCTACGATGTGGCGGACTGGGATGGCGATGGGGATTACGACTTGTTTTCCTCCCAGTCCGGTCCTCCCGAGGCCAGTACACTAAGAGGAATCTACTACTATGAGAACCTCGGCCCCCGGAATCCGGGTGTGCTCTCATTTCCACAGCGAATCTCCGTGGAAACGGGTCAAATATCGATTGTGGACTGGAACCAGGATGGGAGGCTGGATCTCGTATGTCTTGGAAAGGTTTCACTGAATGCTGGCTCACCGGGTGGGTTCTGTTTTGGTGAACCGTTCAAGATCGAGGGACTCGAAGGGGGCGCTCATACCTTCGCGGACTGGGATGGCGATGGTCTGTTCGATGCCTTAGTGGGCCAAGGGGATAGCAGCGGCTACCGTCCCACCAAGGATAGATGGGATCCCAGCGGGGAGGCGCCTTATTCTCCAGAGGGTCTCTGGAAGGGTGGCAGAACCGAGGGAAAGCTTCTCTACCAGCACAACAAAGGAACTGTTGGATCGCCCCAGTTTGAAAAAGGTGTTTCTCTGCTTCCACAAGGCGCTACCTCATTGGGTGCGCATGGCTCTATCTTCCCGCGTGTGGTGGATTGGAACAGAGATGGGAGACTCGATCTACTCTGCGGGGGGATTTTCAAGCTTTATTTTTTCCCGGGAGGATTGGAAAGACTAAGAATTGGATTTGGAAGCCTTGTGAATCTCATTCCTGGAGATACTTCCGAGGGAATCTATCTCCGCCCGGTTCCCGTGGACTGGGATGGCGATGGAGACCTCGACCTTATCCTCGGCCAGGAAAATGGTTTTGCAATGTTGGTGGAAAACACGGGTGAAGGCCACCTCAAAGATCCCATCATCCTCCCGGGACAGGCACCGCTTCTTGATGCGGGTTGTCTCTCTACTCCCACCCTCTGTGACTGGAATGGAGATGGAATTTCCGATCTTATCTCCGGAAACTCCTATGGCGAGGTTCTTGTGTTTGAGAGCAATAGGGGGGGCCAGTTCTCTCCAGACACCCCTTCCCGGCCTTTTCACTGGGGGAAGACAACTCCCTCTCTCTTGCCCATTCACATCCAAGCCGGTCCCAATGGCTCCATCCAAGGCCCCGAGGAAGCCCGTTATGGGTACACCAACACCGAGGTCTGCGACTGGGATGGAGATGGATTGCCTGATCTGTTGCTGAGCGATGTGTGGGGACGGAACCGATGGTACCGGAACACAGGAACCAGAAAGAGCCCGGTTCTCGCTCCTCCAAGGATCATTGAAGTGGCTTGGGAAGGACCTCCCCCCAAGCCGCCTTGGCTTTGGTGGCAACCGGAGAAGCATGAGTTAGTGAATGTCTGGCGGACCAAGCCCGAAAGTGTGGACTGGAACCGGGATGGCCTGATGGACCTGGTCACCCTGGATCATGAGGGATACCTCGCTCTTTTCGAGAGGAAGCGGGAAGGGAATGAGAGCTTGGTTCTCTCACCAGGACAGAGAATCTTTGTGGATGCCGAGGGGAAACCACTTCATTTCGGCGAAGGAGTGGCGGGCCGGGCTGGACGAGGAACTTTCGATATCGTTGATTGGGACAACGATGGAGATCGTGACTTGCTCACCTATGAGTTCGACTCATTGAAGTCAGTGGGTTACTTTCAAAACACGGGGGATGACTCATCTCCAGTTATGAAATACCGAGGCGATTTGCTGGTTCCCAGAGGGATTGTCCTCGCGGGGCACAGCACCACGCCGGCTGCCCTCGACTTCGACCAGGATGGCTTTCTCGATCTTCTTGTGGGGTGTGAGGATGGATTGATCTATGCGTTTCATCGTGCCTTCATCGAGGATGACCTGCCCCAAGTGAGCATTATTGATTCCAAGGGTCAAAGAAAGGAATGAGATGATTTCAGACAACCGGGATGGATGGACTGTCGAGAAATTAATCGCGTTGGGAAGCAGCTTTTGGGGGGTCCGGGTTTACCTGACCGCGGTTGAGCTGAACCTGTTCCCCTATCTGGCTGAACAATCCACAACAAGCGCGGATGTTGCCAGTCATTTCGGCACGGATCCACGTGCCACCACCATGTTGCTTGATGCCCTTGCCGCGATGGGTCTTCTCACCAAGGAAGGGGAGACCTACCGCCTTGAGGCCTCGGCGGTTCCTTTCCTCTCGGACAAGACCGAAGAAACCTTGCTCCCAATGGCTCAGCATCATATGAACCTCTGGTGTAAGTGGTCGCAGTTAACCAGCGTCGTCCGTACCGGGAAACCAGCTCAGGTTCAAATGGATGAGCAAGCGGCATACGCGAACACTCATTTTTTCATCTGGGG
>CAZORO010000675.1:0-2779 GCA_964581845.1 uncultured bacterium | reverse complement strand
ACCCCCCCCCACCCCCCTCTCCCCCAAGGAGAAGGGGGAGCGTCTCCCCCCTCGCCCAGCGGGAGAGGGGGGTGGGGGGGGTGAGGTTAAAACTGTCAAGGAGAACAAAAATGCAATTGGATCATGCCGCTTTTCGAGTCGCCGACCTGGATCGCGCCATCAACTTCTACACTGGAGTGTTTGGCCTCCGGTTGATGTTCCGCCAGGAGGATACCGAACACCATGAGGCTTTCGCCTTCTTGGAGGTGGAGGGAGGCAACCTGGAACTGCTCCAGTGCCTTGACGAAGAGAACCGCCCCGTCCCTTATATCCCGCCCAAGGTGGAACCGCCCTTTACCCCACATCTAGCGATGAAATCAGAAAACCTCGATCAGCTGATAGCCACGCTTAAAGAGAAGGGGGTCCCGATTGTTAAAGGACCACTCGAGATTCCTGGACAGGTCAAATGGCTGTATTTGGCTGACCCGGACCAGAATGTGTTGGAGTTCGTGCAATGGTTGTAAACTGAATCGGGTTTCTGGGAAGCGGAATTTGAACGAACAGAGTAGCGATTTCAATCGCATGGAACACAACGCGAATGAATTTGCCACTCCGTGTAACCTTATACCACTGGAACAAGAGGAGACACAGAAATGCGCATCGGAATTGTCTGTTACCCCTCCATTGGCGGGAGCGGGATCGTAGCCAGCGAACTCGGCAAAGCCCTGCTTGAGCGCGGGCATGAAATACACTTCTTCTCCTATGACCTCCCCCACCGCCTGGCCGGAGATGAAAAACGCTACACCTTCCACCATGTGGATGTTCCCATCTATCCGGTGTTCCGTTTTCCGCCCTACACCCTCGCGCTGGCCACCAAACTGGCCGAGGCCGCCCAGGAACATCAGCTCGATGTGATCCATGTCCACTACGCCATTCCCCACTCAACCTCGGCCCTGCTGGCCAAGATGATGACCTGCCACTACCATCAACGAAAACTTAAGATCATCACCACCCTGCATGGGACCGATATCGACCTGGTGGGATGGGAACCGAGCTATCGGACTACTGTTGAGTTCAGCATCAATTGCAGCGACGCGGTCACGGCAGTCTCGGAGAACCTCAAGAAGGCTACCCAGGAGAAATTCGGGGTGACTCGCAACATCCGTGTCATCTACAACCCGATCGACACCACGGTGTTCCGTCCCAATCCAGGTGGAATCTCCTCCAGCAATGGACGGATCAAGACCATCCTGCATGTCTCTAATTTCCGTCCCGTCAAACGTGTCCAGGATGCGGTCAAGATCTTGGATCTGGCGAGGAACTATCTCCCGGTCCGGCTGGTGTTCTTTGGGGATGGCCCGGATCGTCCCCTCGCTGAACGCACCGCAAAACAGCTGGGCGTGCTAGACCGTGTCGACTTCGAGGGATCAGTGCAGAATATCGAGGAGCGTCTACGCCAGGGGGATTTGCTGCTGTCGACCTCAAACAACGAATCCTTCGGGATGTCGATTGCGGAGGCCATGGCAACCGGATTGCCAGTGGTGGCTTACCGGGTTGGGGGCATTCCGGAGGTGGTGGAGGATAGAGTCAATGGCCGTCTGGTTGAACCGGGATGTATCTGCGATGCAGCCAAGGCGGTGGTGCAGATCCTCTCCAATCCCAATCTACGTGCCCAATACGGCCAGAGCGCCCGTACACGGATCGAGGAGCATTTCCGTTGCGACCTGATCGCCAAACAGTACGAGGAACTCTACGAGGAGGTCATGGAGCAGGAGAGTCCGTGTATTGGGGCGCTGAATTTCGCGAAGATGGGGGGGTGAAGGAGAGTCTCGAAAATCTGGTATCACGAATGCACGCAAGGAATATTACCCAAGTACGTTTTGCGTGCATCCATTGAATGGCTGAAAAAGGTGAAGGATTGTAGGCACCGATATATATGTACACCCTTCAAAGATCCTACTCATAGTCTGGAACGCGGAGAACCGCCTCCATTTTCTGGTTATAGAATACATGAAAGACAAGGGGGTATGAAATAAAGGTATATCTGTAAACGGTTGTGGCCGAAGCATCTGGCAATCCCATCTGGTATTCCTTGGCAATATCACTCTGATCGACTTTTTTCTCGCCAAACCATCTCAAATGGTTCTGGACTTGTACTCGTGTGGCATACCCTGGAAAGGTTCCGTATTTTTCATCGATATACCTGAGACCAAAGTAGATGAAGAGGAAAAAGGAAAGAAACAGAACGATCATCAATGTGGATACAAGGATCAGACTTTTCCTTATCATTATCGTGACTCCCAAAAGGAAATCTTCAGAACCTATTCCTCATACCGGTATCCCACCCCATGCACGGTCCGGATGATTTTCGGGTTATGCGGGTCGGCCTCGATACGCTTGCGGAGTTGCGAAATGTGCTGATCCAGAGCACGGCTGCTGGGAATGTAGTTCATCCCCCAGCAGCGGTCGAAAAACAGATCGCGGTCCACCACCTTGCCACGGTTTTCATGGAGGAGTTCCAGGATGCTGATATCCCGTAGGCTGAGCTCGATAACCTCCTCCCCCCTCTTCGCACGTAATTCCGAGGGGAAGACTTCAATGTCCATCATCTTAAATGACGCAGCTGGTCTCCCGGTTTGACGCGCTGCTAGGCAACGGCGTGTCACAGCGCGGATGCGCGCGATCACCTCGCGTACCCCGAAGGGTTTCATGATGAAGTCATCCGCGCCAAGTTCGAGGCCAATCACCTTATCGATCTCCTCTGATTTGGCGCTGATGAAAATCACTGGAACCTGAGGAT
>CAZORO010000674.1:0-2783 GCA_964581845.1 uncultured bacterium | reverse complement strand
AAAGCAATGACGGGAACACCCATCCAAACGGCCTCATTGGTGGTGGTGGCGCCGTTGAAGGGGAAGGTGTCCAGACCGATATCCACACTGTTATAGACCCCCAAATGCCCAGCCATCTCCGGGGCGTATGACAAGTTCAGGATACGTTCATCCGGAATCCCCCATTTGGCGAAACGGGCTGCGATCCGTTGCCGCGCCGGTTCGTCCCCCATTTGCTTGCACTTAATGAGCAGGCGGGAACCGGGTACATGATGCAGTATGGCCGACCAGGTCTCCACCACCAGGTCGTTGATCTTGGGAAGGTTGTTGAAGGAGGCGAACAGGATCCATCCAGTTTCATCCGCGGGAAGCTTTGCCGCGGGGGTGGGACTGTCCGCTGGGGGAAGATAGACCGAGAAGCCATGCGGCAGCCGGACCAGTCTTTCTGTGTGGAAATGGTCTGTGATACCCACTGGATCTGTCCATTCGTCAACCAGTCTGTAGTCCATGCGGGTCATGCCGGTGGTGTTGGGGTAGCCGATCCAGGATACCTGGATCGGGGCTGCCCGTTTAGCAAAAAGGGGGAGGCGGTTCTGGGAGGTATGACCGGAAAGGTCCACAAGGATATCGGGCTGATCTTCCTTGAGGATTTCAAGAACACCCTCGTCAGGCAGTCCAGCAATGGATCTCCAGTGGCATGCAATCGACTGGATCCGTTCGGTGGTCTTATCCCGGAAGGCCGAGCTCATGTAGCAGTAGGTTTCATAGCGGGAGGTGTCATGCGACTTGAGAACCGGTTCAATGAAGTAAGCCACCGAGTGTCTCTTGAAGTCAGGGGAGACATAGCCAATGCGGAGTCTTCTTTCGGGGTCACATGGATTTGAGAAATTGGGAGATAGGCCCAGATAAGGTGTCTCAAAACGTTCTGACCAGACACGGTGTTCGCGGAGTTGCTCCCCGGGCGTTAAATCGGAGAAGTGGGTAAGGATGAAAAGCAGTTGTGAGTAGGTTTCCGGAAGGTTTGGATTATATTCCAAAGCTTTAAGGACAGCGTCCTTGGCCTTGTCGAGTTCCCCGAGCGCGAAATAAACATTTCCGAGCTCTCTGATGATGATAGGTTCATCCGGAAATAGAGCCGCCGCTTCCTGAATGCACTCCAAGGCATCCACATACTGTGTCATGGTCTCATAAGCGCTTGTCATATAAGACCATGCTTTCGGATTATTTTTATCAAATTCCAGCAATCGGCGCAGGATGATGATGATTTCCTTGTTCATCCCAAGTGCATGGAGCACCATGGCCAACTGGAGATAAGATTCCGAGTGTTTAGGACGTAGTGATATGGAACCACCATATGCCTCCGCGGCTTGACTCAATTTCCCCAACCGGAAGAGAACTCGGCCCAGTTGGAAAAATGCCTCCGCATTCCGAGGCTGGATCTCGATCACCTTGCGGTACAAAATTTCCGCCTTTTCATCATGGCGGTCAGCGGATTCAAGGATGGCCAGGTTAAACAATGCATCTGGATGAACTGAGTTGATTTCCAGTGCTCTTTCATAACACTTTCGTGCCTCTTCTGGCTTATTCAGACTGAATAGCGTATTTCCTAAACTGTTATGGAAATTGGCAAGATGGGGTCTTAACCTGGCTGCTTGACTGATCAGTTCAAGAGCTTTGTGATAATTGCCTTTCCCATGGTAGATGATTCCCAGGAGATGAAGCGTATCGGGATGTTGAGGGTTGATTGCCAGGATACGATTGTAGAGAACCATGGCGGCATCAACCTCACCCGCCTGATGATGCTTGAGGGCCTCAGTCAGCAGAATTTCTGGGTTCGTCTCTTCTGGCATTCTTCGATCTTGTTATGCCTCCGTTGGGCAAACATGCAAGGTGTTCGGTATATTCCTCAATCGGATGGCATACTCACATCCACCGGAAACACTCCATGCTCCATACTCGCCATCCGCGCGAAGGGCCAGGTACATCACATTTCCTGGGGGGATTGATTTCCTCGCGGTGTTGGATTCTATTGCCGCCCTGCGGCGAATCCGCCAGCAAGCTTCACGGCAGGATTCCTCTGGTGTCCGGCCTTGACGCATGAGTTCCACAATCAGAAAGCTTCCACAGGTCTGCAATGCTTCCTCGCCAACTCCAGTGGCGCAAGCCGCTCCAATTCCATTCTCGCAGAAAAGACCAGCGCCACAAATGGGGCTGTCTCCAACCCTGCCTGGGATTTTCCAGGCCAGACCACTTGTGGTGCAGGCTACAGCGAGATTTCCTTTCCGATCCAAGGCGCACATTCCAATGGTGTCGTGGGTCTCTTCCGGTGGACGTCCCTCACCGCGTAACCATGCTTTCCATAATGTGTCCGATTCTTCCGTCAAGAGTTCCTTTTTCGTGAAACCATGGGCCAAGGCGAAATCAAGTGCCCCAGCACCGGCCAGGAGAACCTGCGTGGTCTTCTCCAGCAAGAGGCGGGCTACAGAGACTGGATTTTCGATCATCTCCAACACGGCCACCGCGCCCACTCGTCCGGTCCGGCCATCCATGATCGCGGCATCGAGCTGAACAACTCCATCCCTGTTGGGACGTCCCCCCAAACCAACTGAATGGACCTCTGGATCCGATTCGCTGACCCGCACCCCCTGTTCGACCGCGTCCAGAGCGCTTCCTCCAACCGAGAGAATCCGCCAGGCCGCCTCATTTGCGGCAAGGCCATGCTTCCAGGTGCTGAGAACAACGGGAGCGGACATGGAGTAATCCTCTGACACTTCTTGTCGATGATGAATGCAGTTTAGTGAATT
>CAZORO010000673.1:0-2791 GCA_964581845.1 uncultured bacterium | reverse complement strand
GGAAGATTGGCTGGAGGTGTCGCGCATGATTTTAATAATATGCTCCAGGCAATCATGGGATTCAGCTATTTGGCGATCGACGAAATCAAGCCGGAGGGACGCCTTTACAAATATATAACAGAAATCCAGAACGCAGCCCAAAGATCCGCGGATCTAACACGTCAGCTTTTAGCCTTTGCCCGGAAACAGACCGTCAGCCCCAAGGTCCTAGATCTTAATGAGACAGTAGCAACCATGCTTAAAATGTTGCAGCGGCTTATCGGCGAGGATATCGAACTCATCTGGAAGCCGGGCCATAATCTCGGACAAGTTAAAATCGACCCATCTCAACTTGACCAGGTTCTTGCCAACCTGGCGGTGAACGCCCGTGATGCCATTTCTGGAGTCGGGAAGATTACCATAGAAACCAATAATAAGATTATCGATGAAGCATTCTGTGCTGGGAATTCAGGATTTACACCTGGCGAGTTTGTTGAATTATCCGTGACCGATGATGGTTGTGGAATGGACAAGGAGACGATCGGACAGATTTTCGAGCCGTTTTTCACAACCAAGGGAGTTGGTGAGGGTACCGGTTTAGGACTGGCGACGGTCTATGGAATCATCAAACAGAATGAAGGGGCAATCAGCGTTTATAGTGAACCCGGTCAGGGAACAACTTTTTCAATTTACTTTCCACGAATCTATGCAAAAGAGGAAATGTATGCCGGTTATAAAGGTGAGCTGATTAAGCCGGAGGTGGGAACTGAAACGATTTTGATGGTGGAAGACGAGGAAGCCATCTTGACTATTGGGAAAGAAATTCTTGAAAGACTTGGCTACAAAGTAATAACTGCGTGTACAGCCAACGATGCGATTAATGAAAACATGAAGTATCCTGGTGAAATTCATCTGTTGCTTACGGATGTGGTTATGCCTGAGATGAATGGCAGGGAACTCGCGGATCGGATCCGGATCAACCGTCCGGATATGAGGACTTTATACATGTCGGGATATACAGCTCATGTGATTGCCCATCGTGGTGTACTTGAGGAGGGTGTGATGTTCCTGCAGAAACCCTTTTCAGGTGCATCTTTAGCCGCGAAAATACGGGAAGTATTGGATGTGTGATCCTCCTCATGTGGAAAAAACCAACCAACATTCAGGTTCAATGGCGGATGATTTATGGATGAGTAGGCTGCCTCGGCGGGCCGCATGATTTTCGTTCGACCAGGCTGGTTTCAAGGAAAATCATGCGCCCATCACAGTCCACTCGGGATGCTTCGATTTTCCGCAGGAGCATCTCCGCGGCGACTCGTCCTAACCGCTTCCCATCCCGGTGGATCGAGGTGAGAGGCGGAGTGAGACGTGTGGCGAGGTTGACATCGCCAAATCCCACCACAGAAACATCCGTTCCCACACGCAGGCCAGCCTCGTAAATAGCCTGATAGGCGCCCGAGGCACTCCGGTCCGAGGCGCAGAAGACCGCGGTGGGCGCCTCCTCCATCTCCAGGAAATGCATCATGGACTCATAGCCATCCCGGCGCGCCAATCCGAAGCCATGCACATACTTGGGACTGAGCGGGAGGCCCAATTCAGTCATCGCCATCTGGTAACCCTTCAACTGCGCGACCGCTGTTGGGTCACCCATCTTACCCGAAATGTGAGCGATGCGTCTGTGTCCAAGGGAGGCGAGATACTTGACGGCCAGGGCTGAACCACCAACCTCATCGGCAACAACGCCATCGATATCCATGTCCTCCAAATAACTGTCGATCACCACAAAGGGGCACTTGGCCGAGTCCCGGACAAACTTAACATTTTGCGCGAAAACATCATCCGCGGAACAGGCCAGAATGATCCCCGCGACACCTTCCTTCATTAGATTATTGAGATGGTGGAATTCCGTCCGCATGTCATCCTTGGTCTGCTTCAGGAGCAGGTGATAACCGTCCTGATTCAGAACTTCCTCGATGCCATCAATAACTTCGGGGTAAAAGGAATCCAGGATCTGGGAGAAAACCAGACCGATCAGCCGGGTACGGACAGTATCTGGAAGGGGAACACCATGTGAGCCACTCGCCAGATCGGGCCCCCTGTCGGTTACAAAGGAGCCCACTCCAGGTTTCTGATAAATGACTCCCTCTGTGGTAAGGTCCCGCAGGGCACGAATTGCGGTGATCGAACTGACTCCGTAGATCTCTTGAATCTGCTTTGTGGAGGGAACTTTACTGTGTGGTTTCAGGGTTCCCTCGATGATCTGCCGTTTCAACTCGCCAATGATGCGCTGGTACTTGAGATCCTTCCCGCCAGAAAGATTCACAAGAGCCCTCCTCCTTTCAGGATGAGGCCGATTGCCTTACCTGGAGTTATTCCAGGTGGATCATATATCCACTTGGCCCCCTCTGAACAGGGCACTTTTGTCTGAATGCAGATCATGAACACTAGTTATTAGTTCAAATCACTCCAAAGAATCGTATTCTCTACCATCTCTTGAACTTACGGGCTGTTTCCTCGGAAAGGGGTGTGTGGATGTGCCTTGACTCAGATGAGGAAATAGTGTATATGTTAGCATATATATTCCCTGTAAACCCATGAAGTCACTTTCAGCCCAATCCTACGCATCTTCCAGCTGCCATGCCACAGGTGACATGACTCCCATCGAGTTTCTTGGAGAAAGAATGAGACCTATCGCCTTCGCGGGTATGAAGAATCATGAGAGCATCGCGATGGGAGGAAGCCTTTCCAATCCCAGTGAGGATGTTCTCGAAATCGAATGGATGCTTTATCCGGATGTCCTTGAGAATTGTCC
>CAZORO010000672.1:0-2810 GCA_964581845.1 uncultured bacterium | reverse complement strand
GGAACGTGTGGAGAGGGCATCGGGTATCTATCTCACCCCCCACCCCCCCCCTCCCCCGCAAGGGGGGAGGGGAAATTACACTCCCTCCCCCCTTGCGGGGGAGGGTGGGGGTGGGGGGTAACTCAAATTGCAATCGTTACCCCGGTGTCACATAAAACATTGGCTGGCCGAATTCCACCGGCGTGGCGTTGTCAACCAGGATCTCGGAAATCTTACCATGCATCCCCGCCTTGATCTCGTTCATCACCTTCATGGCTTCCAGAATGCACACCACCGTATCGGGCTGAATCAGGCTGCCCACTTGGACAAATGGCGGGGAATCGGGCGAGGGAGCGCGGTAGAAGGTACCCACCATGGGGGACTTGATCGCGGTTACAGATTCATCAGGGGACAGGGTTTCCTCGGAGGACTCGCTCGCCGGTCCCGGGGATATGGGAGCCATCGAGGAACGTTGGGGATCATAGTAATATTGGGGCGCGGGCAGGGCCCGGTCAGCGATCAGGGTTTGGGTGACACCACTTCCCTTGCGGACCCGGATACGAACCCCCTCCTGTTCAACCTCAAGTTCCTCAATCGCGGAGTCCTCGACCAGACGGATGATGCGTTTCAGTTCACGGAGATCCATGGCGGTAGTCTGGCCTTTTACTTGGCCCGTTCGAGATAATAGCCTGTACGTGTGTCGATTTTGAGCACATCGCCCTCATTGATGAAGAGCGGGACATCCACCACATACCCGGTCTCCAGGGTGGCCTTTTTCTTGGCACCCGTGGCGGTATCACCCTTGAGTCCCGGCTCGGTGTAAGTGACCTTGAGGGTGACCGCGGCGGGGAGATCGACCGCCAGCGCCTTGCCCTGGTGGAAGAGGATTTCCACCTCCAGATTCTCGGTCAGATAGTTGGCGGCCTCATCAACATCATCCCGATCCAAGGCCACCTGCTCATAAGTGCTTTGATCCATGAAGTGCCACTGGTCATCGCTGTAGAGGAATTGCATCTTCTTACGTTGAGCATCAGCGGTCTCGATTTTCTCGCTGCTATTGAAGGTCCGGTCGATCACCGCCTTGGTTTGGGCGTTCTTGAGCTTGACACGCACCACCGCGTGGCCCTTGCCCGGCTTGTGGTGCTGGTATTCCACCACCGAATAGACAGTACCATCGAGATCGACCAGCAATCCCTTCCTCAAGTTGTTGACTGAAATCATGGAGCTAGACCCTATACACAAAATGAGGGAGCAAGATGCCCCCTTTCGAACCGGCGGATGTTAACTGGCCGGTGGTGAGAGTGTCAAGGAAGCGCATGGCTTCATCAAAAAAGTGCATGAGCTCGCCCCGCAGTTGCACTGCCGGGCGGAAACCTTCTGGTGGATTGGAACTCCGCCGGATGAGGTAGTGGAGTTAGGGGTCAATGAAGTGCAACTCCCACGGAAGGGGCTGGCGCCGGAGTCCAACTCTCGCACATGATAGTTAATACAATACCAATATTTCGCGGAATGACCCTCCACTATTATTCCACCAGGATAAGAGGGGTTGCATGTCAGAAATATCCACTGACATCTGTGGGTGAACACGCGCCCTCTCCAAATATAAGACTTTTATTCGATTTCCGAGGAGATTGTCTCTCCACACTTAGTCCAACGTATCTCAAACTGGGGCGCAACGATGAGTTTCCCTCCCTCTTTTGGGATAAGGTCGAGAATTCCAGACCGAACTTCATCCCAAACCTGCCTGAAGAGTATGTAGTCCTTATCTTCCTCCTTTGCTCGTACCTCCTCCCTCGTTCTTCCTTCTAGGCATTCTAAGCCGTGAGAGGTCGCGATAATATTAGGCTTACACTCGGCGAGTTCATGCCAAGATTCCATACTTAAAACATTTGTACCAGTCGTTACAACCAACTGTGAGGATTTTGCGTCTATACCGGAATAAACTCTCCTGAGAGAAGTCTGTTTGAAATAGCCTTTGCGATCCAACTGCGAAATGAGATTTTCTATGGCTTCCTTCTGAACAAAACCTTCGAAATAAGGTGGTCCCCCTCGAAACAGGTCTTTTGACCAAATTACCTTACCATTCCTCCAAAGAACTACCAATACACTAGGGTGAACGTCACAATCTATGGATGGAAGCACAGGAGGTTGAAAGCCTGGTATTGTGAAGTAGCTTATTGTTGGGATTTCCAATTCTCCTTTGAGAATTGCGATTTTTACTCGATATATGGCTGGAATCCTAGAGCCACATGGAGGGTTGACTTCTTTTTCCTCGACAGATCCCTCTGCACAAAATGTGACACTGAAGTTTGGCCCCAAGAGAACACAAATAAGCCAGAATGACAGAATATTCCTACGGAATAGTAAACCAGCGAGTTTCGAATTTCTGTTTCTCATCGAACGGTTCTCCTCTACCCTCTGGGATGAGATTGAGAATTTCCAACTGTAGCTCATCCCAGATTTCCCTGAAAAACAAATATTCCTCGTCTTTTTCTTGGGCTCGAACTTCCTCCCTTGTTCTCTCTCCCAATGTTTCCAATCCCCGAGATGTGGCGATGATATTGGGGTGAAGCTCGGTAAATTGATGCCATGATTCCATTGATAAAACGTTCGTGCCATTGGTTATCACGATACAAGATATCGCTGAGTCATATCCTACATAAGAACGATTCAATTCCGGATTGTTGAACCTTCCTGCAGAAAGTTGCTCATCAAGAAAAGACTTCACTTTTAAACTATCTATAGTTGTTGAGAAATATGGTGGACCCCCCTGGATGAGATAAAGCAACCCTCTTTCTGTAAAAGTTGAAAGATCAGAAGGGGAGGTCGGT
>CAZORO010000671.1:0-2824 GCA_964581845.1 uncultured bacterium | reverse complement strand
AACCTTTTCCTGAGCCACAATTGCCATGCGATTTTCCCTTACCACATCCGGATCGACACTCTACGCGAGAGAAGATTGGGCTCCTCGGCAATCGGAACCACATCGAGAGGTATCGGCCCCACTTACCGGGACAAGATTGACCGTTGCGGAATCCGTCTTGGGGATTTAGCTGTTGCGCAACGTCTCGAAAACCGTCTCCGGACTCATCTGGTGTATGTCAACGACTTGTTAGTTGATTTTTACAAGGAACCGCCCTTCACATTCGAGGAGCTCTATGAACCCTACCGTGAGTATGGCCGACGTCTGGCCCCTTATCTGAAGGATGTTCCCAAGATACTCAACGATGCCGCTGATCAAGGGAAGAAGATCCTCTTTGAGGGTGCACAAGGAACCCTTCTCGATGTCGACGCAGGAACATTTCCCTATGTGACCTCCAGCAACACGGGCAGCGGTGGAGCCTGCACTGGAGCGGGTTTCCCGCCGCACAAGATCGATGGCTGCTTGGGTATCGTGAAAGCCTACACCACGCGCGTTGGAGCCGGTCCTTTCCCGACTGAACTCTCTGGTGAGGATGCTGACCTCATTCGTAATGCCGGTCCAGCGGGTGAGTTCGGAGCCACCACGGGACGTCCACGCCGTTGCGGCTGGTTTGATGGGCCCCTCGTCCGGCGGGCAGTGATGATCAATGGTGCCAACCACCTCGCGGTGACACGCTTGGATGTACTCAGCGAGTTCGACACTATTCCCCTGGCAGTGCGCTATCGTTTTCATGGGACTGAATTTGATCTTGCTCCGGAGGATCTGAGTGTTCTGGGTGAATGCGAGGTGGTTTATGAGAATATGCCTGGCTGGAGGACGGATCTCTCCAAGATCCGCCATTGGGAAGATCTCCCGGCCAACGCCAAGGCTTATCTTGCCAGGATTGAGGAGATTGCTCAGGCTAGGGTGATCCTTGTTTCAGTGGGGCCGAACAGGGATGAAACCATCTACCGGGAACCCAGCATCTTCGGAGCGATTGCAAAGGGTTGATGAAAGAGATTTATCCACGGATTTCGACCTTTAAGACACCGGAGCAGTTCCGGGCAAGGCTCGTTACACTCGGTCTGGATCTTCCGTGTGACGGCCAGATCTTGCGTGCCCCGGAGTCTCCGCTGGCTCGAAGCCTTGAGTATGGGGATTGCCGTATCGGAAACCGCTGGGCGATTCAGCCCATGGAGGGGTGGGATGGAACTCCTGAGGGTCTTCCCACCGAGTTTACATTCCGGCGCTGGCGTCATTTCGGTCTGAGCGGAGCCAAGCTCATCTGGGGCGGGGAAGCAGTCGCGGTCCGTCACGATGGACGGGCGAATCCGAACCAACTCCTGCTCCGGGACCATCACCTCCAGCCTTTTGAGAACCTGTTGTGTGAGCTAAAGAAAGCCCATGAGGAAAAGACCGGTTTCTCCGAAGACATTTATGCGGGATTGCAGCTGACTCACTCTGGACGTTTCTCCCGTCCCAACCGCAAGGACCTTCCCGAGCCACGAATCGCTTACCGGCATCCTATCCTCGATGGCCGTGTGGGGATCAAGGATGACTCTCCTGTTCTCAACGATGATGAGATCGCCCGTCTGGTCGAGGATTTTATCCATGCCGCGTTGAATGCCGCCAAGATCGGATTCCAGTTCGTGGATATCAAGCATTGCCATGGATACCTTGGGCATGAGCTCCTGAGCGCCCGGACCCGTCGTGGACGTTACGGCGGTAGTTTTGAGAACCGCACACGTTTCCTTAGGGAAGTGGCCGAGGGTATCCGTACGGAGGTTCCAGGCATGGAGATCGGTGTCCGCTTGAGCGCTTTCGACATGATCCCCTTCCGCCCGGATCCCGCTAACACTACCAAGAAGCAGATGGGAGCGGGCATACCAGAGAACTTCGATGATGAATATGGATTCTCTTTCGGAACCGATCCATCGAATCCTACTTCCATTGACCTGACCGAGAGTATCGAGTTTGTCAAACTGCTGCTCGATCTGGGCATTCGATTAGTCAACATCACGGGTGGGTCTCCCTACTACAATCCTCACATCCAGCGTCCCGCGCTGTTCCCGCCCTCGGATGGCTATTCTCCGCCGGAGGATCCCTTGGTGGGGGTACACCGTCTTCTCCAAGCGGCCCGGGTGATCAAGCAACACTGTCCCGAAGCCATCGTGGTGGGAACTGGTTTCACCTATCTCCAGGACTTTCTTCCGCATGTGGGGCAGGCCGTGGTACGGGATGGCTGGGTGGATTTTGTAGGTATCGGACGGATGGTGCTTTCCTATCCGGAGATGCCCTATGACTCGCTCCACAAAGGGACGATCGACAAACGGCGCATCTGCCGCACCTTCAGTGACTGCACAACGGGGCCACGCAAGGGGCTTATTTCCGGGTGTTATCCCTTGGATCCATTCTACAGAAACTCGGAAATGGCGGCGCGGTTAAAAGAACTGAAGGAGCAGGGGTGGCGCTAAAGCCTGAAATCTGAGTACCATTCACTAAACCTGCAGCACCACCGCTCTATCTGGATTTTTTCTACTCTCCGGCCTTACCAGCCACACCCCGGTTCCCGCAAGAGCAGGCAGATCTCTGGCATCAAGCCGTTCCGTGACTTGGATCACCGCGCGGGGAGAGGCCAGACCACACTCCGAAAGATTGCGTGCCCAGTCAGCCATCCGTGCCGGGTGCAGGTGACACAGGCTGGCCCACAACAAGAGATCCCGTTCAGCCAGATACTCTCCCAGCATCCAGGCATGGCAACGGGGACGGTAGGAATCCGGTTTGAGCATGGCCAGTAATGGAAGGG
>CAZORO010000670.1:0-2840 GCA_964581845.1 uncultured bacterium | reverse complement strand
CCCCACCCCAACCCTCCCCCGCAAGGGGGCAAACACTCCCTCCCCCCTTGCGGGGGAGGGTTGGGGTGGGGGGTGGATATACGCGGTAGCCAAATGCGAAGAAGCATTTTTATGGAGCATTACCCCACCTTCACATCATATCACATGCTCCCCCCTGTTAGGGAAGACGGTCGAGAGCTTCTTTACGCTTGGAATAGGAGGAGGGGCGAAACTCCCTCCCCCCTTGCGGGGGAGGGTTGGGGTGAGGGGTGCTGTCTTCCCCTAATTCCAAAACGATTGCCTGAAGGACACCCTCCATTTCCACCAAGATTTGATTGTTCCAGAAACGGATTACCCGAAATCCCTGGCTTTTAAGCCATTTCGTCCTCTCAGAGTCATAGATCTCATGATCCATATGTTGACTTCCATCCAATTCAATGATGAGTCTCTTCTCCAAGCAAGCGAAATCCACAACATAATTCCCAATGGGTACTTGGCGGCGGAATTTAAAGCCCATCATTTGACGTGAGCGTAAATGTAACCACAACACTCTCTCAGCATTAGTGAGATCCCGACGGAGTTGCCGCGCTGCTTCACCAATATTCATTGCCTCACCCCCCCACCCCAACCCTCCCCCGCAAGGGGGGAGGGAGTGTTTTTTTTTCACTTTCCTACCTTTATCGAGAACAGACTCTGGGGGAGGTTGATGTTCTGATTGATCTTGTGGAAGAACACGCTGACTTCGTTTTCCGCGCGGGCCATGATGGCCTCCACTGGCAGATAGGTCCGCTGGTGGATCCACATCAGCTGGCGTGGGTGTTTGCCACCCCTGACCTTTGGTTCCGCACGCAGGAGATAAGTTGGGATCCCCAGCGAGTTGTCTGATTTGACATCGGCCACTTGGTAGATCGAAAGAAACCGTTCGACATTGAAGTTGTTGATGTCAGCGATCTGGTTCACCATCGAGATGACCGGATCGTTACCGTACTGATCGGCCCAGGATTTCTGAGATGGACTATAGCGCCACAACTTCCGGCCATCATGGATGTAAATGTATTTGTTTTCCCCCAATGGATAAATCTTGGGGGTGCCTGTGGCTGATTCGGGGGCGGGAGAGTACTCCAGGCGGACCAGTAACGGCGCGCGGTAAAAGATCTGGCCATAAAACACATTAACCTTTTCGCCCTCGTTCTTCTTCCAGGTCTGGATCTCGATGACCGCCGAGGCATCATAGATGTTGGCCCAACGGGCCTGCATGCCCTGGACAACCTGTTGGACACCCTGCCCTTGAGAAGGAATTCCCAAGAGAAAAAACAAAACAAAACCACTTAAAACTCCTATCTGAATACAACTTCTCATCGCGCTGACCTCATATGGATTTTCCAGAATGGATAGGGTCTCCCCCATTAGAAAGAAGGATAATCGAGATTGGTAAGGGAGAGAAGGATTGGAGAGCACAATTTCCCCGCGCCTTGTGGGAGAGGGTGAAGTGGGGTTGAGGTAGTTCTCAGTAAAGCGTCCAATTCTCAATTCCGGAGGGAATTGCCTGGAGATTCATGATCCCCCACATGTTTTCGTAGTTCCACACATCCAGAGAGCCATTGCCTGACCAGAAGAACCACCCCTGGACATATACGCCGGCGTCGCTATCCACAAACTCCGCATCGAAGCCATAGGAGTTCCCCGGTGTCATGGTCCTCAGGTTGTGTCCGCTTACTTCATTGAGTGGCATCCGTTCCTCGAAGATGTAGGTGTAGGGGCCTGTCCCGGAGATCTGGATGGCCACCAGCCAGTTCACCTGGTCCGGTTGCGCACCCATCTTCGCCGCTCCAGGTGTACCATTCTTGGTTGTGAAATCGCAATTCTCGGTATAGCAATTGTAGTCGGTACTGACCCCAAACTGCTCGTAACCCACTTGGTTGGAAATAGGCGGGTTGGGGATGTTGGCTCTGGCCGCGTTGGTGCTGTCGATATAAAGGTGAAGGCAATCCTCCCTCCAGCCTTCGTTGGTGTTGTTCTCGGAGGTGCGTTGCTCCAGCAGATCATCGTGAATGACAGTCAAGACATAGAGATAGGTTCCATCATGGCAGATGTCGAGGTAAACCTCTCCATCAGCCTTGCCATTCATCGTCCCCAGCACCGTGGTCCCATACACGGCAAAAGTGCCAGTCTTTCCATCAGCGGGATAAAAATGGATGCCTCCAGCAAGGACTTCGGTGGTCCAATCCGTGGTGGCTCCATCGATCACGATGGGGTGCAAGCTGGTGTTCACATAGGGAACACCGACCTCGGGACGGATCGGCACCGCGAAGGCAGAAACGGGAAGGAGAGTAAAGGTGAGAAGGACTGTGAATAGACGTGTCTGCATGGTGGACCTCCTTTGGTTGTGGGACAAAAACAATCATACCGGCTGAGATAGCGCAGGAGCCCTTAGCTGTAAATGAAGAGAAAACAGAAAGCAATCAACATGCCTCCTGAAATTACAGCCAGCAGGAGAAGGAACGATCCAATCTCCGTGACTGACCTTCCGGGCTTCAGGATCAAAAACTGAAGAGGCTTCGACCACCAGAGATTGGCGGATATCAAGAATAACATGAGCAATCCGAGAAAAGAAAATCGGCCAGGTTCGTGTGTAAAATCATGGTTTTTGTTGAATGCCCAATCGAGGACAAAGAACAGAGTCCATAGAGCTCCAAGTATCGCAATGGTTTGCCAGCGGAATGGAATGCCACGCCCGGCGAGGCTTGTCGATGCAGGCGCGCATGGATGGAATCCAATCTCGTCGATCTGACGGAGAATGGATTTTGGACTCCGTAAGCTTCCGAAGGCCACTGTGGTGGGGTAATCGGTCCGGTTGTGGA
>CAZORO010000669.1:0-2840 GCA_964581845.1 uncultured bacterium | reverse complement strand
GGAGTGAGTGTCTCCGTGCTGGTTGAAGTGGGAGTCCGAGAGAGAGTGGGGGTACGAGTGTTTGTGTTTGTTCCTGTGGGGGTGGGCGTTACATCTAACGTATTCTCCACTTCGAAGCCCAGACCACACAAATGTACGAACTCGGATTCATTGCCTTGGATCCCATCCGCCAGGTTGTAAATGGCCCGGAAACTGAGCGGGTAGCAGACCTCCTCATCGCATTGGCGTCCGATCTCTTCCGAGCAAAGGCCCAGGTAGAAGGGCAGGGCGGACTCGATACGCAGAACGCCATGAAGCCCCTCAACTTCAACCGCCGTGATGACTCCATTCCCCGAAGTGTTGATCGCCTCGGCCAGGTTCATGATCAGATGGTCCACCGCCTCCCCGCAACTGTAACTCATATAGGTGGCGGGTTGGATCACCGCCTCCGCGAGCGTATTGGCGATCTCACAGGACACCGACTCACCCTCGAATCCTATTAAAATGCCGCTCAGGATACGTAGCTGGAAGGGATCGGGAGTTCCATAATAGCCAATGCCGCAGTTGCAGGAGAGGGTCAGGGTAGCGCCAATGATAGCCGTCCCGCTGGTGGGGGTGGGGGTCGGAGTGGGACCGGAGGGTGTGGGAGTCAGTGGGAGAGTGGGAGTCAGAGTCCAGGTTTCTGTGGGACTAAAGGAGGTCTCGGAGTGGGTGAGCGCCAAGGTGGAGGTGGCTGAAATACAAAGGAGACAGCAACTAAAAATGAAATGCTGGAGGAATCCTTGAAAGTGGGTAGATCGCATTGAGAACCTCTTAGGAGGATTTTATTGAAGCAAGATCCTGTCCTGACATATAATCAAGAGTGTATCCAATTTATGGAAATGCCTCAATGAAAAGAGGCGGCCACACTCCTCCCATGGGCAATCCCAGACAAGCCAGGGCAATCATCATCATTCACGATAGGATAGCCCTCGGATAGCTTATGGTTTAGGTTAACCGTATGATGGTTTGTCTTTCAAATATCCCCGCCATACAGGCTTGTATCAGTCCTGCTAGGTTTCATTCCTTGCTTTCTTCCCGGTTCTTTTTCTGTCCTCTATTCCTTCTCTTTGGTGTGATAGGAAGCGCTTGGGGAGTGACGGTCGAGTGTAGTGGGCCGGTTGTCATTAACGAGTTCGTCACGGTAGCTTCCAGCAATGCCTCCGATTCACTGGAATGGACCACCGCGAGTTACGATGACTCCGATTGGTTGACCGGCGCGGGTGGATTCGGCTATGGGGATGGAGATGACGCCACCATTGTCAACATCCAAAACAAAGCCAAATCTCTCTTTCTCAGAAAATCCTTCTTCGCCGATCTTCCCGAAGCTGAGACCGCCTTCCCGAATGGTGGCTTTGAGGAGGGGAGCTTCACCGGCTGGACTGTCACCGGTAGTGCCTGGATGATCACCACCTCGGCCTCGGGGGTAGGGCACACTGGCTTTGATGGCTCCTACTACGCCGATTCGATCCGTGGCGGGGAAACCGCCACGGGTGTTCTCCGTTCACCCAACTTCACAATGGAAAAGGAACGAGTTGAGTTCCTCATGGCGGGTCATAGCTACTGGCCCGGTGTGGAATCCGAGAATGACCACAACTATGTGGTTTTACGTAGAGCCTCTAATGGAGTGGAGCTGGATCGTCTCTACACCCCCGGCCAGGACACCTTCAAGAAGGTTTTCTTGGATGGTTCGAGTGCTCTCGGTGAAGAGGTCTACATCGAGGTGGTGGATGATGGCACCAACACGGGGTTTGCCTGGCTGGCGGTGGATAGGTTCTGCTTGGTATCCGCGCCGGCTCCTCCCATCGAGGATTTCGAGAGCGGCGGCTTCACAGCCGGTGGCTGGACCACCTCGGGAAGCGCGTGGCGGGTGACAAAGTCCGGACAGGGCTTCCATGATGCCCCAGTGGATGGAACCTATGCCGCCGCGAGTAACTTCACCGGCTCCACCGCCTCCGACTCGCTCACCGGCACTCTGACCTCTCAGGCGATTGCTGTTCCCGCTTATGCTGTCACCTTGAACTTCGCCATCGCGGGACATGATGGATACCCCCCAGGCGGTGCGGGGCAAGTCTACCTGAGCATCCTGGCCTCCGATAAGACCAAGGTCATCGAGAAAGTTCCACCCCCCAGCTCCAATAGCTGGTCCTACAAAGAAGTGGATGTCACCGCCTATCGAGGCCAAAACATTTATCTCCGGGGAGTCGATCTGCGTTCCGATTCCTATGGCTGGCTGGCAATCGATGCTTTCCAGTTCTACCCCAATGTTCCCCCTGCCTCCATGGAATCTTTACAGCTGCAAATCGATTATGATGATGGCTTTGTGGCCTATCTCAATGGCAAGGAAATCGCACGGAGGAATCTGGGATCTGTTGGATCGATTGTCAGCTTTGACCAATCCGCCAATGGTGGCCATGAAGCGGGGACACCTGAGACCATCCTGATCGGAGCCGCGGCGGATTACCTGCTGGAAGGGACCAATGTGCTGGCCATCGAGGTCCACAATGACCGCATCGAAAGCACCGATCTCTCCCTGATCGCGGACCTGTTCATTCCAGCCAGTCCCCAAAGCTATCTCGTGTGGTATGGGGACACCTGGCGCTATTTCATCGGAACCCACTCCCCCAACCGGAGCGGTTCGCTCCTGGATATGGATGGGGAAGCTTCGGATTGGATTGAAATCCACAACACCGGGACCGATCCCTTCACGCTGGAGGGCTGGTCTCTTACTGACTCAGCGGATGAAACTGGAAAGTGGGTGTTCCCCGCGGTGACATTAAAGCCAGGAGGCTTTCTGGTGGTCTTCGCCTCTGGAAAGAACT
>CAZORO010000668.1:0-2842 GCA_964581845.1 uncultured bacterium | reverse complement strand
CTTTCCCCCCCACCCCAACCCTCCCCCGCAAGGGGGGAGGGAGCATTTTTCTCCTCCCCCCTTGCGGGGGAGGGTTGGGGTGGGGGGGAAGATCAAGCTAAACAGTCCTACTCTTCCGTTACTGGCAGGTATTTCACCAGTGTCAGCACATTCCGTGAGTCATCGGTGCGGACATATTCCACGGTGTCCATGACCATCTTGATGATGTGTAATCCCAGTCCATTCCCCCGCATCTCTTTGAGATGACTCTCAATTTCCAGAGGTTCCAGGAAACGCTCGAAATACTCCTGGCCATCATCAAGGATACTCACCTCAAGGGCGTCCTGGGTGACACGGATTTTAACCTCAAGTTGTCCAAGACCCCGGCGGGCATGGCGCACTGAGTTAGCAAGGGCCTCATCGGCGGCCAGGGCAATCATGTCGGCATCGGAGTCGGGAAATCCCAGTTGGCGCGCAAGACTTCCTATAAACTGCCGGAGCGGACAGAGAAACTCCGGCTTGGCGGGAATCCTGAATTCAAAAAGATCTGGACAAGATTCAGTCAACGTCAAACAGCCTCCATCCCGCCTAGAAACGGTCCTCCGGAGCCACTTCCGGGGCACTAGGTTCCGGATTGATGAATGAGTCCAAGGCCTCCGCCTCCGAGGGATAGACCTTCATGAGCCGTGAGAAACCTAAAAGGTCGAAGACCCGGGCGATCTTCTCGGACATGTTGATGATTTTCAGATCGCCCTCTTTTTCGCGCACCTCCCGCAGGATTCCCATGAGGACTCCCAACCCCGCGCTGCTGATGTAATCCAGGTTTTCCAAATCAAGGAGGTAGTAATGACTCCCCTGCTTGAGGAGGTTGTCGAGGTGTTCCTGCAGTTGAGGGAAAGTACTGGAGTCCAAGTAACCGCTGATACGGATCTTTTGTATGGAGAGCGACTCCACACGGATTGGAATGGTCTCCAGTTCGAATTTCCTCCACATCGGATTTGTCCTCCCTATGCCTTTTCCATGGCTGCATCATTAGCGGGCGCCTTCTGGGCGCGGATCATGACCAAGGTTACATCATCATGGGGCGGCTGGTCGCCATTGAAAAGCTCGACCTCCTCGCGAACTCTGGCAAGAAGATCCTGAAGGTTCCCGCCACGGCATTCCTTGATTACTCCCAGGAAGCGCTCGAGGGTGAATTCCATCCCTTCTTCATTCATGGCCTCGGTGAGCCCATCGGTGTAAAAGATGACCAAGTCCCCCGCATCCAGTTTGATAACGGATTCTTTCAAAGAATCCTTGAATAGGGAACCTCGGTCGAGACCCAGGGCCATTCCTGGGGTAATCATCAGACTTGGCTGGGTGTCATCGTGGCGGAACAAAATAGTCGGTTCATGGCCCGCGCGCACGACGGAAAGGGTTTTGGCGTTCACATCAAGAATGGCCAGGGAGAGCGAGATGAAGACATCCCGTTTCAGGTCTCCAAAAATGAAATCATTGAGCCGTATGGTCAACTCACGGGCGGTGATTTCCTCCTGGACCAAAGCCCGGAGAGCGCTACGCATGGCGGCCATGGTCAACGCACCGGGAATCCCCTTGCCAGCGACATCGGCGATAACGATGGCCAGGTGGTCTTCATCCACCCAGACAAAGTCATAGTAATCCCCGCCAATCTGCCGGGCCGCCTGATTGAAAGCACGGATCTCGAAACCGGGTACGGCTGGGTGTGAGCTGGGAAGCAGGGTCTCCTGGACCTTGCGGGCGATTTCGATTTCACGCTCCAGGCGTTCCTGTTCATCCACGATTTCATGCATCCGCGCATTGGAGATGGCGATAGCCGCCTGGTCCGAGACCGCATTGAGAAGCGAGGCATCCTGGGGAGTGAAAGGGGCCCATCCCTGCTCACCCTCGGCGAACTTATTGACCACGATGAGCAGTCCGAGCACCCGCTTGTTCATCACCAAGGGGACCGCAACCAGGGTCTGGATCTTGAGGAAGTCAGTCGGCTGCTGTGGAAGATCCGCGCGTTTGGTGGCATCGGGCAGAAACAGGAGCTTCCCGCTGTCGATCAGTTGTTTGAAGAAGGGATACTGCTCCAGATCGATGCGCTCGGTGAGAAAGAGCTCATTGATGTACTTGATGCGTGTGGCCAGATAATCAATCGGTAGTTTCTGAAGGGGTGGATAAGGGCCTTCCACCACGCGGGGAAGCAGATATCGTCCATTTTCCGAGTTAGCTCCCGTGGCCAAGGCCGAGTCGAGGAGGTACACCGCCCCCGCCTTGGCGTTACTCTGGCGCAGTGCGAAGGTCAATGTCAGGTGCAGAATGTAATCGAGATCCTGGCGCATCCGGCGCTGGAAGTTGGGGGTGTCAAAACGGAGGTTGGGGTCATCGGCCATGCGCACCAGAAAATCAAGCATGACCCGTTTCTCCTCGGCGATGATCTGGGCGGCGCGGTGAGTGGCCGAGAGCAACACCATGTTGTCCCTGAAGAGGAGCAATATCAGGCTCAGGTAGCAGATCGTGAAACAGATGTGGTAGTTCATGGAAAGCATCCACTTCTGTGGGTTCCCGCTGAAGGAGAAGGCGGCCAGCCAGCAACCCACCACACCGCTCATCATCAAGGCGAAGCCGATGATCTTCATCAGGGTTCCAATCTCACCCCGTAAACGCAGCACCCAATTGAGCAGGTAAACAAAGGCGATCAGGATCCAGATCTTTAAGACCAAGACCGGCTTCTGGTAGGGCACAAGGTGATTGGGATCGTTGGGAAATTCCCATGCGGGGAGATAGAATCCCATCCATGCCAGGCAACCCAATACCACCAGGAAGGAGAGGATCCGGTAAAGCAGGAAATCGTGGGTCT
>CAZORO010000667.1:520-2844 GCA_964581845.1 uncultured bacterium | reverse complement strand
TTTTGCTTGGTCAATGAAGCCACAGGTGTTTATGAGGATCAAATCAGCCTCATCAAGAGAGTCCGCGAGCAAGTACCCCTGACTTTCCAGAATGGCCGCATACCTTTCCGTGTCAACAAGGTTCTTCGGGCAGCCCAATGAGATGATGTGGACCTTTCGTTGGGGGAGGGGGGAGGTGGATGGGGTGCCCTGAGTGGGGGTTTTCACAGCGGAATCCTGAAATGCAATAGGGGCGGTATCCTCCGCCCCTACGTTAAACCTTTTCTATGCGGCCCGCCCATACTTATGAGACAACACACGGACCTTGAGGATTACAGGATCCGATTTCAGGACTGGGCCTGGTTATGGGCCTTGGTCAGACGCGAGACTTTACGGGCGACAGTCTGAGGCTTGAGAATCCCATGACTGGAGGCCTGATCCAGTGCCTTTTGTAATCCCACGAGCATTTCATCGCTACCTTCCTTACTGGGAGAAGACAAGAGCGCACGGAACTTTTTTTCCATGGTTCGTATACGGCTCTTCACCCCACGGTTGCGAAGGCGTGATTTCTCGTTGGTTTTCAGACGCTTAATGGCGGATTTATGGTGTGCCATCGTTTGTAATTCTCTTTTCTCAGACTTTTGTGGGTGACAGCAATGCCATCTGACGCGCACGCTTGATGGCTTTGGACAACATGCGCTGGAAGCGCGCATTGGTCCCCGTTTGACCACGGGGTTTGATTTTTCCGCGTTCAGTCACCATTTCCCGCAAAAGGCGGTAGTTTTTGTAGTCGATGAACTCGACTTTGTCAGCGGAGAAACGGCAGAACTTACGGCGCGAAAACTTTCGCATCCCCGCTCCTTCTTTCCCCATGATGGCACGTCCGCCGCCGCCACCGGCGATACCTGCGTCTTTGGCACGGAACCCACCGCGGTCTCCTTCCCGTTTGGCCGGGGATTTCCCGCCCGCTGGCCGTGGTCCATCGCGGCGTGCTGGGGGTTTTCCACTACTCATGGTCTTACTCCTTCTCTCTTCTGATCTTAGAAAGGCAGATCGTCATCCATTAAGTTATCCGGAGGAGGCTCCGGTGGCAGTGAATCAAAAGCTGGTCCAGGCGGAGGAGGTTGTGGGCCTCGCTGTTGCGGAGGGCGGGGGCCCGAAGGACCCGATCCGTCACGCTTGGGCTCGAGAAACTGAAAATCCTCGACAATCACCTCGAATGCGGTCCGGTTGTTTCCATCTTTATCCTGATATTTCCTCGATTGGAGAGAACCGCGGACTCCGAACAGATTTCCCTTGGCCACATACTGGCCGATAATCTCCGCCGCTTTGCGCCAGGCAACCACGTAAATGAAGTCGGTATCCCTCTCGCCAGCGGCATTCTTGAAATTCCGCTCAACCGCCAGCGTAAATCTGCATTGAGCAATCCCGGATTGCGTGTAGCGAATTTCGGGATCAGCGGTCAGCCGGCCTACTAGAACGATGTTGTTCAGCATGACAGAGGCCTCCTCGCGGAGACTATGATTATCCAACCGCCTCATCAGAGGCGGATTCGTTGGCGCTGGTCATTTCCTCGTCACCGCTGGGTGCTGTCTCATCCTTGGCATTCTCCGCCACACCGGCAGCCTCGGCGGCCGCGCGGGCTTCAGCGGCTTCGGCTTCACGCTTGGCGGCGGCCTCGGCGGCCAGACGTGCTTCCTCGGCCCGTTTGGCGGTCAAATCACGTTGACGCGCCTCTTCATTGAGTTGCTGTTTGGTAACGACCGTGGTGAGGTGACGCAGGATTCCGGGGGTACGGCGGATAAAGGTGTCGACATCCCGGTTCAGGTTAGAACCACCCTTGGTGCGCAGAAGGACATACACTCCATCCGTCCGCTTCTTGATAGGGTAAGCCAGCCTGCGCTTGCCCCAGACTTCACTCTTGATGATCTCACCGCCCGCCTTGGTGACGATGTCGTTGAGACCATCGATAACTCCCTTTTGCTCATCCTCGCTCAGATCGGGCGCGACGATATAGAGAGTCTCATACTCGCGTAGGACTGCCATCTGCTTTTATTCTCCCTTTGGGCTCAGCGGTTCCCACATACGCTTCCTGGCGGTGGGAACAGGGATATGTCGGGGGCATACTCACTTTAGTATGGACCCGCCGCAGGAGCGAAACCCTCGCTCCTTTTTCACGGCCAAAGGGGGGACTATGCCAAGGATGCAGCGCTGGGTCAATCCCCTAGACTCACAATCGTACGCATTTCATTAACAAGCTGTTCAGCTGCGCGTGCGGCCGCATCCGCATAATCCGCACCCCGCGAAGCATACAGAATCCCTCTCGACACATTGATCACCGCAAG
>CAZORO010000667.1:0-510 GCA_964581845.1 uncultured bacterium | reverse complement strand
TTCGAAGCCTCCAGCGCGTCACGGACTGCTCCCCCCTGTTCTCCCACACCAGGAATCAGGAACCAGCGGCCCGGACAGGCCCTTCGCAGGGCACTCATCTCCTCAACCTGAGTGGCTCCCGCCACCCAGCCCCAGTTGGATTCAGTGAAAAGCTGATCGAGTTGCATTGCCAGGCTTTCAAACATGCGGTCTCCATCCGGTAGCATTCTTTTTTGAATGTCCGCCGCGCTTGGATTGGAGGTGATCCCTAAGATAAAGGCAAATCCTTCTTCCCGTTCAAGAAATGGACTGAGCGAATCGCTCCCCAAATAAGGGTTCAGAGTCACCGCATCCGCCCCCAGGGTTTCATAGGTATAGCGGGCATACTGACGCGCGGTATTCCCAATATCTCCAAACTTGGCATCCAGGATGACTGGGTGATGATCCTTGGCGGAGCGGATGATCCTTTTAAGCATCTCCAGCCCCGGGACTCCCAGCGAACCATAGAAGGCCAAATTGGGTTTATAAGCG
>CAZORO010000666.1:0-2846 GCA_964581845.1 uncultured bacterium | reverse complement strand
GCCGAAGGATGGCGGACCAGATCGCTTCAATGGTGGATCTCAGTGACCGGAGACGTCTGTTGGATGTGGGGGGAGCCTCCGGGACATACATACTCGCGTTTCTCGCACGGCAGCCCTTAATGACGGCCACCCTGTTTGACCGCGCGGAGGTAATCCCCATAGCTCAAGAAGCGCTTGGTAAGGCGGGGATGCTCTCCCGTGTCACTCTTCAAGCCGGCGACTTCACCCTGGATGAACTTCCAGGAGGACATGATCTGGCTCTGCTCTCGGCCATCATCCACCAGAACAGCCGTGAACAAAATGAAGCCCTCTATCGCAAAATTTACTCAGCCTTGGTTCCTGGTGGCCGCATCCTGATCCGCGACCACATCATGGCGTCCTCCCGTACCAAGCCTCCCGCGGGAGCACTCTTTGCCATCAACATGCTGGTCAACACTGAAGGGGGAGGCACCTATACCCTCGCGGAAATAACTGAAGATCTCACTCAAGCTGGTTTTAAGGATGCACGGTTGATTCATCAAGGAACGCGCATGGATGGGCTCGTTCAGGCGGTCCGGGAGGGATGAAAGGATAATTGGAGAAGCGAATTCATTCGTATAGTTGCATGCGTGCGAATGAATTCGCCACTCCCGGGTTTCCTTATTTACCAGCTGGTTCCTCCCCAGCTGGTCCCCCCCCGCTGGTCCAGGAGTTGCGCTCCTGGACCCTGGCTTCCGTGGGAGTTGAACTCCCGTATGGCTGAGGAACACCATCTTCTCTGGCGGAGTTCAACTCCGCCAGAAGGATTCCGCCCACGAGCACAACTCATGGGCGGGCTGATTTGAGATTGGGTATGTTGAACTATTTTACTCTGGCTTCTTTCCTCCAAAGCAATAGTCGGCGTAAGCTTTGTCCATGGGCTTGCTGAGAAATCCCGCCACGATTGTTACGATGATCGACACGGGAAGGGCCACGAACAATGGATCCACCACAGTCCAAGTTGGGCTCCAACCGGCGGGAACCAGATTGGGTTTCCCAAACAGGGCCATACACAAGCCCACTCCCGCCGCGGTTTTTCCATTCACGAATACCAGCCAAAACGTGCTTGCCACGAATCCTGCCATGACCGAGGCAATGGCGGCGTTCCGGCTAAAACGCCTCCAGAAAAGGCCACTGACAAACGCGGGCAGGAATGCCGCCGCGCACAGACCGAAAAAGATCGCGGTGGCAATCGCAATGATATTATCACCCAGGATAGTTCCGAGGATGATGGCGACAATCAAGCCAATCACCACCCCAATCCGGGTAATCATGACCGAATTCGCGGTCTTTCCGGTAACTTGGACATAGACATCCCGTCCAATGGCGGTCCCGATCGTGTGGAACTGGCTGGATAAGGTGCTCATCGCCGCCGCCAGGAGAGTCAGAAGGAATACAATCCCGAACCACTTGGGCATGGCGCTGGCGACGTAAACGGGGATGATCTTATCGACATTGCCCTTTATGGTGGTATGGTTGTCGATACTACGGGCGATGGAGATCAATCCCGGACGAATGGTGTCGATGTTTCCAAGCCCTTTCTCGATCTGTAAGGCAGGAGTCTTTAGGACGAAGTGGGGAGGCTGGTCCTCCGTCTCATTTGGCAGACGGTAGCTGACAAAAGCTTTGGCCCTGGCCTTGATTTCGTCGGTGGCATCCGGTGAGACCAGACTGAGCCTGGCGTTTCCATCCGGTCCGGGATCCATGAGAACTGTCTCTTGAAGGACCCGGCAGACAATCGTCTCCTTCTGGGTGAAGTACACATTGGAGAGCGCGCCCACCACGAAGGCGACACCAGTCATGAAGAAGATGAAGATTCCGCCCATGATGACCGCACGGTTGAGGGCTTGTTTTGACTTGACGGTCATGAAGCGGACAATCAGCTGGGGTTGGGCCAACACCCCAATCCCCACTCCCATGACGATGGTGCTGACCATGATCCACCACATGTCGTACACGTGAGTTGCCGATTCCCCTCCCGGTGACCAGCCAAACATCGGCATGGAGGTCCATCCCTGGTGTCCGATGGCCGCGAGAGCTTTCGGAACCTGCTCCCCCATATCGGTCAATGCTTGGTGCGCGGTGACCACACCACCCAACTCGCCATAACAAACGACAACCAGGATGATCATGCCAAACAACATGATCGCTCCCTGGAGCGCATCCGTCAGCATAACCCCCTTGAGACCCCCGGGGATGACATAGGCGGCCACGATTAGAGCGAAGATATGCAAGGCGTACTGGGGGGGTATAGCGAACACCGATGCGATGAACTCCGAGCCCCCTTTGATCACCGCCATGGCATACAGCGGCATAAAAAAGAAGATGATCAGCGCGCTGAACACATGCAGAAAGCGGCTGTTGAATCGCTTACCGAGCAATTCGGGGAAAGTGTGCGCGTCCAAATGGTGTCCCATCCGGCGCGTCGGTCCGCCAAGAAACACGAAGGCCACGAAGATTCCCACGAAGATGTTGAAGAAGGTGAGCCAGAGTAGCCCCATCCCGAAATTCGCCGCCACTCCGCCGAAACCCACGATGGCGGAGGTACTGATGAAGGTGGCGCCATACGAGAGCGCCATCACCAGGGGATGTGCCTTTCTCCCCGCAACCATATAATCCGCCGCTGTCTTTGTCTGACGAAAGCCCTGGTAACCCAGGTAGGCTGTGACGGCGATATACACAATCACCAGCGATATGCTGAGTAGATCCATGATCCTTACCTCCCCAATTTTTCACTTGCACTACGGAGATGGTCCACAACACCAGATCAACACAACCCAAACAAACTTAATCCTCTTCTTTGCTCTCTTCCTGCTCCCACTTGACAT
>CAZORO010000665.1:0-2849 GCA_964581845.1 uncultured bacterium | reverse complement strand
ACCGCTTCTTGAGGGATCCCGTCCCCGGACTCCATTTGGCGTGGAAAGAAGACCACATTGGAACTAGACACTGGGGTGGCGGTGGACTGTCCATTCTCCAATCCAGAAGCTTGCTCCTCAGCCTTGTTTTCGGAATCCATGCCGGCATTGGGCAAGGCCTGTGATTCACTCTGTTCGCTTAGGGGGCTGAGAACCTCCAGAATTCCTGGCCGTTCCCCTGGATTTCGAAACTCCGGTTGAAAATCTCCGAGAAGATTGTCCCAATCCGGAGGCCCGGCTGGGAAGTCAAGGTCATCCAGCAGCTGTTCAGCGGTCTCAAGCGGCATGACCAGAGACCATTGGCCAGTGTCCGGATCTGGATAGGGGGGGAGCTCCAGAAAGGCATCTGCCTCTCCCGGAGCCGGCAGAAAACTGGCCTCATTGGAGATGAAAGCTCGTTTCTTCAGGTTCTTGATCCGTTCCACAGCTTCAGCGGCGGGCTGAGGTTGCTCAAAAAAGGCCCACACACGCACACGTTCGTTGGGACACAACTCGACTAATCCCTGAATTCCATCCTGAATCAGGGAGGAGAGGAGACGGCACCCCTGGCCTAGAGCATCGATCACAGAGCTACTGGAAAAAGTAGAGCAGACTGTCTTGGTTTGACCAGTCGACTTTTGAGCCAGAGAGATACCCAGAACACCCTCGCGCTCCACATGTTGACGCACATGAAGGAGGGTTAGATCACCTTTAGGAATGAAGCGCCGGTTCTTCAGAAGCGCGCATGGTGTTCCTTTTACAAATGCCACTCGCGCGAAAATAAAGCGCGCATAACCTTCCAGCGAGGTCTCCAGATTTGAACTGGGGAACTTGAATTGGGTAAAAGGGATCTTCTTCGTTTTCGTCCGGAATGGACGTGGCATCCAAGACATGGCGAGCTTCCTCCAACCTCAGCGTGTCCCGCCCTGTTTTTCTAGGCGGACCCCGGCCGCGAAGCGATCCCTACAAGGAAGGGTTCTGCAAAATTCTTCACGGCCCATCTTTCCTCTTGAGACCTCCTCCAAGGGATAGTCCCGTTTTGAAACTTGCATGAGATGTGCCAGAAGAAGTTGTTCCCCCAAATAATAACATAACCCCATGATATTCAGTGAGTTATGAATGGAAACTAATGATTGGCATATTATATCACTGTAAAAGTTCCACTTAATTCGAAAAGAAATTTGACATATCTGGCTCTTTCGTGGTATAAAGGTAGTCATTCCTGCTCAACCTGACAAAGAGCTATAACTGTCCTCCCTGGGGGATCGTGACTGGCCTTCTCTTGCCACCATCCCATCCCCCGTGTAGATTCAAACACAATCATTCGGACCTACAAGGTTGGCGGCGGGAGCTCAGCCGTCACCTCATGATTCTTATTACGGAGGAAACCATGGCGGGCGCAAACACTTTGGAGTTCACAGATCAAAATTTTGATGCCGAGATTAAAAACTCGACCGTTCCCGTGTTGGTTGATTTCTGGGCGACCTGGTGTCCCCCCTGCAAGATGCTGGCACCAATTATCGATGAAATTGCCAATGATCTGGTGGGTAAGCTCAAGGTTGGGAAGGTGGACACGGATGCCTCGCCAAACACCCGTGATTCATTCGGCATCAATAGCATTCCCACCCTGATCATCTTCAAGGATGGCCAGGAAGTCGAACGTTTGGTCGGTTTCCTCCCTAAACCGGCGCTGATGTCAAAGCTGAATCCATTTCTTTCCTGAAGGAAATGTAACCATAACCCCCCTCACCATTCCGTAGTCATCCACTCCTCTGGCAGCCTCCCGATGACCACATCAGGATTCCCCTGCAGGTTGCTGGTGAAGACCACCTTGGTTCCAGAGGGTGCCCAACCGGGATGAGGGTGTGGTCCCTGACCGTAGGTCCGGTGGTTTTGTGCTAGCAGACGAGTCCTGGCGGTTTTGGCGCTGAAGATGCCAATGTCCCCATGCCAATTGTCCGCCATCACAAATTTACCAGTGGGGGATCCCGCGCAGTGCCACCAGTTGCGTTTGGAAACATCCTTCGGGCTGCCACCCGGCCACCAGGCCCCCGCACCAATGATCCGTGCGATACCGGTCTGAATGTCGATGACTTTGACATGCGCCTCCTCCGCGAATCCCGCCTTCTGGATCCCGCTACAGAAGGTCACCTGATTGTCCACCCACCAACACTCATGAGTCACAAGCTCACCATCGATCTGTGGGTAGAGCGGCCAAGGTTCACGATCGCTGGAATCCGCGAGCCACATCCGCGCCAATACCAGTCCCTGGGCGTTCAACTTGGCACGGTCGGTTTCACGATTCGAACGGCAGAAGAGCACCAGGTCCGGAGTAACCCAACTGGATTGGATGTGGGAAATCCCATCATCGAGCGAGGCCAACTCCTTGCACTTACCCGTTGTGTAGTCCATCAGGATAATCCGCGAGGCAGTAGGCCCCTTGCTGCTGAAACCGGCCATCAGTCCGGAGCCATCACTGTTCTCATTAAGCCCCACAGTCGAGACCACATCCTCCGGAAGCTTCCCGATGGTCTTGTCCTCAACCGAAACCTGAGAGTGTTTCCCCCTCTCACCCTGCTCGATCTTGAACAACCATTCATGGACCTCGTTATCCAGGATGACAAACAGGCTGTTGCGGTAACGGCTGCAGCTGCCCTCATAACCCAGATTCAGGCCAGGTTCATGCAGACACACCAGCTCCCCGGTTGATTCAAGGTAACCCCAGTAGCAGGTGGATCCGCCACTCTTACGGTGAAACACCAGCATGGACTCATCCGGCAGCCAGGACCTGTGATGAAAATACAGGCCGGTGTCTTCATCGGTGGCTGAGG
>CAZORO010000664.1:2035-2850 GCA_964581845.1 uncultured bacterium | reverse complement strand
CCTGACGCCCCGGCAGGGATGCCAGCAGCGGAAAAGTTGTCGTCGGGGTGGTCGTCGCCGGGGGTGGAGCCGCCGCTGCCATCGTTCCGACAGTCGTTGCGGAGGGTCTGTTGGAGCGTGAGGCCGTCGCGGTCGGTGAGAGTGAGGGTGCAAACGGCGGCGGGGGCGGGGGCAGTGCGCACGGTTCCGGCATAGTGGACGCCGGGTTGGGTCCAGGAGAGGTCGTAGGTCACCTCCGGGCTGCAGGCGACGGTGAGGCTCTGGAGGCCGGAGTCGGCGTCGTAGGCCCACAGGTCGGCGCCGACGGCGCGACCGTTCGCGCAGACGACGGCGGCGGAGCCGGTGGGCGGGGAGGCGGTGGCGGAGGTTTCGATGACAATAATGGTTTCGCCGCCGACGTAATAGTTGCTGTCCCAGTTTGTGTTGCCTTCTGAAAATTCATATGGATTACCGTTAGGAGCCCCTTCATGACCAGGACTGGTCGTTCCAGGTAAAATGAGTTGATAATTAGTCTCCACTAATTGAGGTGTAGTCCCTTCATAGTATAATTGAGCCTGACTCTGATAATAAATTTTGGCGTTTGAAAAATGCAATAGAGGCAATGTAACCTCTTTATCTTGAGGCTTCGTCGCCCAAAGAATGTGAATGGGATAACCCTCTCTACTAGTAAACACCAAGTGTTTGTAACCAGACCCACTAAGATCACTCGTTCCATCAAAGCCATAGGTTGCCTCTCCTAATACTTGTGTCACCAACCATGCTGCATAGTAAGAAGGCAAACGAAAGTTATTATCGTTCAAAAGCCCAAAGGTCTC
>CAZORO010000664.1:0-2016 GCA_964581845.1 uncultured bacterium | reverse complement strand
GGAACCATTATCTCTGATACGGTGGTGAATAACCACACTAGCCGATGAATCGGGATGAACCTCAGAAAATGCTTGTGTAGCCATAACGTACTGTTGAATTACATAGGAAGCTTGCACAAAGTCTGAAACGCAAGGCCCCTTCGCGGTTGGATCACAGTCCACATTATCGTTGTGTTGTATACCTGACTCGGTGATCCAATATTGTGGCGGACTATCCCACCCGAGAGTATCTTTCAGGTACATATCAACTCCTGTGACTGTCCACCAACTCCACGCTGGCAAATAGTAGGGATGAAGACCTATAACATCTACACATTCTCGTATTGAGGTATTATCTTTGATTCCCTCCAGTATGTCCTTATAACTCGCTGTATAGTCAGCAGAGAGCCCAGGATATTCATTGGCATCGTTTGCCAAGCTCAACCCTACCTGATCATCGGGACTTCCTAAGATCACAGTAGCATTTTCGTGTCCCTGGAGTTCACCGATAACATGGCAAGCCGTAGCTAGCGCATCAAGGTATTGCCCCGTACTTAGTGGATCGTAGAGACCTGTTTCATTTCCAATCTCCCATGCACTAATCTTGTCTCCATATCGTGACACAACTTGGGTGACAAACGCTTCCCAACTACCGTTTAACTGGTAGGGATTGTCTCCCAAAATTACAGGGTCAGTTGGAATACCCCCATCCAGTATCCCAATCAGTGTGAGAGATGTTGTTCTCACGGCTTCATCATAAGAGTAAGGACCGTCGTGATCGGTTCCGTTCCAATACCAACCAAGGTTTCCATCTACCTCTTTACGAATCCATGACCAGTGGAAATCCAAGCGATTCCATGATGCTCCTACATCTACACTATATTGATCCAGAGAGCGTCCTTCTGCATCTACAACCCGGAGCACATCATAAAAGCTGGGATTGACAACCCCAAAATTCGGAGCATGGTAAGAAACTGGCTTGTAAGAAGGAGGCGTAGGCGATGGGCCTGGTGTCATAGTCGGTGTTGGGATAGCTGTCGGTGTTAAGTTACACGCTGTCAATGAACTTAACAACACTATCCCAATGCACATAACAATCCACAGATATAGATTAGATTTTCTCATGATCTTTTCTCCTCCAACCAAAGTAAGCTTTTCATTAGTCAATAGCACTTACAATGCACATTCTAGGGCGTATACACACAACGAAATCCATTGTTGTCTCCCGCTGAACGCCGTGCAGTGAGTCCCCACAACGCATTAACTCCCGCAGCGCCGCGCGTGACGCGCCAAGGTTCACTGCGATTCGTTTCTTGAGGCCCCGCCGGATTGTGCAGCGACGCAACCGCATAGTAGTTACGATCATAGATATCCGCTACCCATTCCTCTTCATTGCCTAGCATGTCCCATATCCCATAAGGACTTATGTCTGTTGGATCACTTCGAATCTCCCGTACCTTCGGCTCGCCAGCTAAACTCCGTCCGTTCCATTCATTGCCCCACGGATAGCGGCGGCCATCTGTCCCACGAGCAGCTTTTTCCCACTCTGCCTCCGTTGGTAAACGTCCCCCACGCCAAACGCAATAAGCCTGCGCTCCATACCAAAAGATATTGGTCGCCGGGTAGTGCTCATATCCTGATGCAACCACGTAGTGGTTCTTTTCTTCTCCCATTTCCTCAATGAAGCGAAAATCCCCAGCCCACGGGGGTGCATCGGGAGGACGAACTCGCGCGCATTGATGCCCATCACAAGCATACTCACTTTGCCCAAGAGTATTCAGAAACTCTACGTACTGTGAATTGGTGACTTCATCGCGGTCAATCCAGAAAGCGTCCAGATAAACGATGTGTTGTGGGGTTTCATTTTCGTGCGTGTCTCCATAAGTATCAGGTCCCGCCATTTCAGCAGGAATTCCCATTACGAACTCCCCTGCAGGAATGTAAATAGCATTGGTCAAGTCTATTGGCTCTGCGGGAAGCGCATCTGGCACAATCGTAGGCGCAGACACGCTGGTGTTTTCCAGGTTTTGCGGTGCG
>CAZORO010000663.1:0-2856 GCA_964581845.1 uncultured bacterium | reverse complement strand
GGGCGAAATGGCTCACTCCCTCCCCCCTTGCGGGGGAGGGTGGGGGTGGGGGGGAAAATGCAAGCGAGGGGTGGGGGGGGATGAGTTGGCCTACCGCGCGTTCGTCAGTACCTCTTCCTTGAACAAGGCCTCGCCGATGACCCGGTCAAGGATCGCCTCGAAGTCCAGGCCGGCGGCGGCGCAAGCTCTGGGTATCAGGCTCATCCGGGTCATGCCGGGAATGGTGTTGACCTCCAGGATCACGGGCTTGTTATCATCCAGCAGGAAATCGGTCCGTGTGATTCCAGCGCACCCACAAACACGGTGCGCACGCAACGCCAGAGTCTGGATTTCGCGAGTGAGCTCCTCACTGATATCGGCGGGAGTGATTTCCTCTGCCCCACCCGGCTGGTACTTGGATGCGTAATCGAAGAAACCGGTGCGTGTCTTGATCTCGGTCACTGGCAAAGCCTCGGCGGTTTCCTTGCCGATCACTCCACAAGTGAACTCGCGTCCGGAAACACGGTTCTCCACCAGGACCTCAACTCCCAGCTGGAAGGCCTGTTGAATGGCGGTACCTGGATCCTCTCCTGGGTCAAGGATGGACATCCCCACACTGGAACCCTGGTTATTAGGTTTCACCACCATCCCATTGGGGAAGGATTCGAGCAGGTAATCGTTCAGGTCCCCGCCACGCGACTCCCAGTCCGGCCTGGAAAAAAAGGTCCAGTCCGGAGTGGGTAATCCCATGGCTCGTAGGAAAACTTTGCAACGGGCTTTGTCCATGGTCAGCGCGCTGGCGAGCACACCCGAACCTACATAGGGGATTTCGAGGATTTCAAGGTAACCCTGAATGGTCCCATCCTCTCCACCGGGTCCATGCAAAACCGGGAAGAGCACATCCACTCGCCCTTTCAAAACCCGCGCAGTGACCAGCTCGGAGTATGTGGTTGAAGGAGGTGTGTAAGCACGATCAAGAACGGCTTCCTTTCCAATGGTCCTTGTGGGGGAAAGTAATGGAGAGTCGATATGGTGGAGATACCACTTGCGGTCTTCTCCGACCTCGATGGGATGGATTTCGTAACGGGTCCGGTCAAGGATTTCCACTACATGACAGCCAGAAGCCAGGGATACATCCCGTTCGGCCGATGGGCCTCCCATCAGTATCCCAATGCGTATGCGTTCCTTGTACATCTCTCTCTCCCCAGCGAAGTTACCCTTGGGACTGCCTGTCTGACCACCTCCTCATGCAGGTGTCCCGAAGGAATCCATGTGAACTTAATGATAGCCCATTCAGACAGGAACCAACAAGGCTGATTGCAGTGCTGTGGTTTGAATCAGGGTTTGGAGGCAAAAGGTTGGGGAAAAACCCTCACCGGTTTGAGGACCTCCAGATCACCACCCAGTCGTGCCACCTGGGCGGAATCGAACATGGATTTCCCAAGACCCACTAATCTTCCATCCCGCGACTTGATCCGGAGAAGGGCATCCCGGTCGTAGTCGGCGCTGGTGGAAAGGATGGCTCCGCTCCGGATGGAACGCCCGGTCATCCAGGATTTGACCTCATTATCTTGAATCGTGACCGCCGGGAACTTGGTCAAGACAGCATCGGGGGAGAGCAGGTGCTGCTGAATGGACTCGGGATCCCTGAGCAGCGCCGCATCCACCGAGTCCGCAGCAGAGAGCGGTCCACATCGCGTTCTCACCAGGCTGGCCATGACTCCCCCACACCCCACCTCTCTCCCAATATCATGACAGAGAGTGCGGACATAGGTTCCCTTCGAACACAAAACCCGGATCTCAAGATCAGGCGCGCTGTATCCAATTACCTCCAAATCCAGAACGGTGACATTGACCGGTTCCCGTTCCACCTCGACTCCCTGACGTGCAAGGTCATAAAGCCGTTTTCCCTGGTGACGCTTGGCGCTGACCATTGGGGGGATCTGCTGGATCTCTCCACGGAAACGAGGGAGCACCGCCTCGATCTGGGCAAGAGAAAGGTCCTCAACTGGCTTGAGTGCAATGGTCTCACCGGTGATGTCCTGTGTATCGGTCTCGATACCAAAACGGCAAACCAGACGGTATTCCTTCTCCTCGGCGGTCAAGAACTCCGACAGTTTGGTGGCATTTCCAAGACACAATGGCAACACCCCAGTGGCAATTGGGTCCAATGTTCCCGCATGGCCCACCTGACGCTGCCTCGCGGCCTTACGCACCAGGTCCACGACATCATGTGAGGTTAGCCCCTTGGGTTTATCGACATTAAGAATTCCGCTCAGCATCATCCCAATCTTTACGTACAAGTTTGAGTAAAGACTCGATTCTCTCGGCACGTTCCTCGGTGTCATCGACAAGGAACTGAAGCCGGGGAGTCTTTTTAATCCGGATCCTGGGAGCCAGCAGACGGCGTACTTTCTCGGCGGCGGCCACCAGGTCCCCCTCCGGAAAGGGCTGCTCCTGGCCATGCTCATCGAACCGCCGCGCCATCACATAGACGCGCGCCGAGCTCAGATCAGCCGTGACACGTACCTCGGTGACTGTCAACGCGGATAGAACCGGATCGGTATTCTCGTGCAGCATGATCCCGCCGATCTCCTCGCGGAGAAGCGAGTTCACCTGTTCCAGGCGGCGCTTGTTTGTCATTTCTTTCCTGCCCCCGTCAGCTATCAACCCTACTTGGGTTTCACTCGATGAGGACGGCCATCAAAGAGGGATCTCTCAAAGCGTCGCCGCGATGGTCTCCGTCTGGAAACATTCAATGATGTCGCGTGGATGGACATCCTGGAAATTGGCGATGCCCAGACCGCATTCAAGACCTTGCGTCACCTCGTTGACCTCATCCTTGAAACGGCGGAGGGTCACCAGCTTGGTCTCCAC
>CAZORO010000662.1:0-2856 GCA_964581845.1 uncultured bacterium | reverse complement strand
GCGAATATCACCGGACACATGGAGGCACTAACACTTGAAATGGTCTCCCACGATATCCGTACTCAGATCGATTGGGCCTGGAGCGAAACTATTCCCCACAGTATTCCCCTCCCCAGCACGGTTGTGGATCTAACCCATAAAACTCCCAAGATCCTCCGCGAGGGTGTGGTGAAGTTCTAGCCGCAACTTGTCGGCTCACTCAACTCAACACGGGTGGAGTAGCGAATTTATTCGCATTTTCTCCCTCACAACCACTCTAGGACAACCATGCGGAAAAAAAATACTACTCCATAAAAAAACTCTTGACATCCAACTGTGTATAAGTAATATACTGATTATATTATGGCAACCAACTCTCGTCTTCTCCTTCCCCCTCTCTCTCCAGCGGCGCCAGGCCCGCTCTACCAGCAGATCATCGATGGCCTGAAGGGAGAGATCGCGCAGGGACGGCTCGCACCCGGCAGCCCCTTACCCTCGGTGCGCGCCCTCGCGGAGGACCTTCTGGTCAGTGTCATCACGGTCAAGCGGGCCTATGAGGAGTTGGAGCATGACGGGATCATCTACCGCAGACAGGGATTGGGAACCTTTGTGGCGGAAAATGGTTCGGCACGGAGCCTGGAACTGAAAATCGGACATGCCGAGGAACTTCTACGAGAAGCGTTCCGCGAGGCACGCGAAGCAGGACTGAATGGTGAGGATTTGCTTGAACGAATGCGTGAGATCATGGGCGAGGAGGACAGAACATGAACACAAATGCGGTGGAGATTCGTGGGCTGGAAAAGCGCTATCCCAAGTTCATCTTGGGGCCAGTGGATCTGACAGTCCCAAAAGGAGCAATCTATGGCTTGATCGGTCCGAATGGCGCGGGGAAGACCACCACCTTAGACATGATCCTTGGCTTGGGCGGCAAGGATGCCGGAGAGATCAAGGTACTCGGCTTGGACCACCTCGAGGATGAGGTTGAGATGAAACGCCGGGTGGGGTATGTCAGCCCGGACTTGAACTATGCCCCGTGGGGAAAGGTCAAGCGCGCGGTGGATTTTGTACGTGCCTTCTATCCCGATTGGGATGATGCTTACTGCACCCGGCTCATTGAGAGTCTGGGCATTGGATGGACTGATCGGATCGTGGAACTCTCCTTCGGGGGACGAATCAAGCTGGCCCTGATCCTTGCCCTCTCGCACCGTCCTGATCTCCTGATCCTGGATGAGCCGATGGTTGGCCTCGATGCGGTTTCCAAGCGCCAAGTTTTTGGAGAGCTCCTCGCGGCGGTGCAGAACGACAACCGCACTGTCCTAATCTCCTCTCACAATCTGGCTGACCTCGAACGAATCACCGACCACATTGGGATGATCAAGAACGGCAAGATGCTCCTGGAGGGCACCACCACGGGGATTGTGGAACGCTACCGGATGGTGGACTTCATTTGCGCCAATGGCTCCCGCCTTGCTTCCACTGAAGGGATCTTCATCCAACAGCATGAAGGGGAGCGTTGGCGGGTAGTGATGGATACAAGCGGTGACCGGTTGGACCGGGTTCGTGCCCAAGGGGCGTATGAGATCGCGGAGACGCCGGTGAGTCTAGAGGACTTGTTTGTCGCGCTGGCGTCATGAGACCCACCTCACCCCCCTGCCCCCCCTCTCCCGCTGGAGAGGGGGGAGTGTTCCCCCTCGCCCAGCGGGAGAGGGGGGGCAGGGGGGTGAGGTTCGGAAGGAGACATAATGAGATGCGATACCTGATTGTGGATTATATAAAGCGCCACCCATTCACATTGGGTTTGGTTTTCCTGATGGGGACCTGCTGGGGAGGGGCAGCAACAGGGGACCTCGGTTTTTCTCCCTTTGTTTTTTTGATCGTCCAGATGGCCGTCTTCAGCCTGATGGGGCTCATTTTTGATCTACCCAAGGGGTACTTGCGGGTGTTGGGGATGTTGCCTCTTTCCAGTCAAAAGATGGTGACAACACTCTGGTTGTTAGGGGTATGTCTGGGATCCTGTATCGCCTTTGTGGGCTTTTGGCTGGGGGCTTTGATTCATGTTTTAGTGGGGGCTCTGTGGGGGGAACCCTGGATTCCCGATGCACGAATGTTCTTTCTGTTTATCGAACTCTTTACCGCTACTCTCATGGCGGGATGGTCTTCTTTGGTGATATCTGGAGACCCCACGAAAAGAAACTGGACCAGAGGGTTGCTAGGCTGGGTTTGGGCTCTCCTGTTTATCTGGCCCTTGTTCATGCCCAAATCCTGGTTACAGGTCCTATATGATGTGTCCCCCTACACAGTGCTTCCTGTCATCCTCATCTCGGGTGCGGTATCCTATCTGCTGACACCGTTGGTCTTTACCTTGGGACCGAGCCTGTCCTGGCCGGGGGGGCATCCACGGCCACGAAAGAAAAAGGCGGTTCCCGTCGTCTTTCCCTCACGGCGGATGGTCCTCTTGCGCACGTTTTTTAATCCGTTTTTGAAATCTTCACTGGCCATGGGGATCTCTGTCTGGATTGGGATCATGGCTGTCAATGGAATGATCCAGGATCCAGAACAACAATGGCATTTCGTCGATCCGATGATGATCTCCATGATGATGACCATGATGTTTATGTTCATTTTCATGATCAGCGCGGGAACCGCAGGGATCATGCGCGGATTAAGGGTTCTGCCAGTCAGCACCAGAAGGATGGCCTGGGGGATGACTCTTATCCCCTTGGAGGCATGGGCCGGGATTGGTTTGTCTTTGTTACTTCTATGCCTGGGCTTGGGTGAATGGGCCTCTTTTCAAAGGTTATCCCCCCTCTTGATCTTGTATGCGGGGGTTTCCACTCTCTTGCTCGCATTGATGTTTTATATCGAGCGTTTTCTGCC
>CAZORO010000661.1:0-2864 GCA_964581845.1 uncultured bacterium | reverse complement strand
CCTGTCTGGTAGAGTCGGAATGACCCCGATAGGGGAGGGAAAAAGCCTCGCATGGCGGGGCTATCAGGACGAGGGGGAAATCAGGGAGGAATAGACGTAGGACAAATACCTTCCATCGCCTTATCGGTTGAGAAGACGATGCAGGGTGAGTGTCCTACCCAAGTTCTTCCCTCTTAATGGAAGGGAACCCAAAAATCCGATTCCCGCCATCAACTTAGGTTTCCCCTTCGGTAGCAGTCCAATTCAGATCCACTGGAACTTTTTATTCATCCGTTGAGGAGGCATCTGTCCATCCCAGCGGAGATTTCTGACTGCTCCGCGCCCGCGGTGAGTCCTCACTTTCCAGTGGGGAAAGCATACACAATGAAAAAATCAGTTGAACGCGAAATCGCGGGCAGGAATCTGGTCCTTGAGACCGGAAACCTCGCTAAGCAAGCCAATGGATCCGTTGTGGTCCGTTATGGCGACACCATGGTCCTGGCATGTGCGGTCATGGATACCAAGGGGAGAGAAGGTCTCGATTTTTTCCCCTTAACAGTTGACTATCGAGAAAAACACTTCGCCGCTGGAAAGATCCCCGGTGGTTTCTTCAAACGCGAATCCCGTCCCTCGGACAAGGAGACGCTGACTTCACGGCTCATTGACCGCCCCATGCGTCCCCTCTTCCCCGATGGTTTCAATTTAGAGACTCAAGTCATGGTGACTGTGTTCTCCGCCGATGAAAACACCGATCCGGATATCCCCTCGATGATCGCGGCCTTTGCAGCTTTGGCGGTTTCGGATATCCCGTTCGAATCGTGTCTTGGGGCGGTCCGGGTGGGAATGAATGGTTCACGTTTCCTCATTAACCCTACTTATGATGAGCTGGAGGAGTCTCGCCTGAACTTGACCATCGCTGGCACAAAAGAGGCCATCATGATGGTCGAAAGTGGCGCCAAGATGCTCTCCGAAGCGGAGATGATTGCGGCTCTTGAAGAAGGGCACCGTGTGATTGGTGAAATCGCTGACCTGGTCCAGGAACTTAAAAACCTGGCGGGTAAGCCCAAGATCGCTGTCAAAGAGATCTCGCGGAACACTGATCTTGCCTCCCGCCTAGAGGCCAGTGTCCGCCATAAGCTAAAAGAAGCTATCCTCACCCAAGGTAAGGAAGCTCGCCACGAAGCTCTCGAAAGCCTGCTAGATGAGGTTTCCGCTGATCTTCTGCCCGAAGAGGAGGATCCATCCTATGACGACGCCTTCAAGGAGTTGGGCGGATTATTCCATGACATCGAAGCCAACGAGATGCGCCGTATGGTCATCGAGGAGGGAGTCCGTGCCGATGGACGTGCCCCCAAGGATATCCGTCCCATCTCCGCCGAGGTGAGTTTCGTCCCGCGCGCGCATGGTTCCGCGCTCTTCACACGTGGAGAAACACAGGCTCTCGGAACCACTACCCTGGGCACCTCCACGGATGAGCTCATTATTGATACGCTGGTCCCGGAGTATCGCCGTCACTACTATCTGCACTACAACTTCCCACCCTTCAGTACGGGTGAAGTCAAGCCGATCCGTGGTCCTGGACGCCGTGAGATCGGTCATGGTGCCTTGGCTGAACGAGCCTTGGCTCCGATCCTGCCTACACGGGAGGCATTTCCCTACACCATCCGGGTTGTCTCGGACATTCTCGAGTCCAATGGCTCCTCCTCGATGGCGACCGTCTGCGCGGGTTGTCTCTCGCTGATGGATGCCGGCGTTCCCATCTCGGAACCCGTGGCGGGAATCGCCATGGGACTGATCAAGGAGGGTGACCGTTATGCCATCCTGTCCGACATTCTGGGCATGGAAGACCATCTGGGCGATATGGACTTCAAGGTGACCGGCACCCGCAATGGCATCACCGCCCTGCAGATGGACATCAAGATCGCTGGGATTTCACGAGAGCTCATGGCTGAGGCGCTTGAACAAGCCCGTCAGGGAAGGATCCACATCCTTGATAAGATGGCTGAAGCACTCGCGCGGCCGCGTGCCGAGCTGAAACCTCATGCCCCGCGCATTGAGATGCTGCAGATCGATGTCGAAAAGATCCGTGACCTGATCGGCCCAGGCGGAAAGACCATCCGTGGCATCATTGCCGAAACGGGAGTCAAGATCGATGTGGATGACAGCGGGCAAGTAGTCATCGCCAGCCCGGATGGCGGCGCGCTTCGCAAGGCCCGTGAGATGGTCGATTACCTCACCAGCGATGTGGAGGTGGGACGGATTTATGAGGGCAAGGTGGTTCGTCTCATGACCTTCGGCGCGTTCGTTGAAATCCTCCCTTCACGCGAAGGATTGGTTCATATCTCGCAACTGGCTCCATACCGTGTGGATCGAGTAGAGGATGTGGTCCGGGTGGGTGACACCATCCAGGTGAAGGTGGTCGAGATCGACGACCAGGGCCGCATTAACCTCAGCAAGAAGATCGCCGATGCTGAACTCGCCGGTGAGGACACCACTCAACAAATGGAGGAAATCCTGCGCAAGGGAGTCCGTGGTTCCTCTGGTGGCGGACGCGGTGACCGTGATAGCGGTGACCGTCACAGGAGCAGCGGTGACCGTGGCGACCGTGGGGATCGAAGTGGCCGTGGCGGTGGGGATCGTAGCAGCCGCGGACGGCGGTAAATAAATGAAAAAAGGGCCAGATGGGTTGGTCCCATCTGGCCCGCAATCATTTCTTCCTCTAAAGCCTTTTCTATTCCGTCAGGAAATAGACCCCCACAAAGAGAACGGCATACCCAATTATGAGAATCCAACTGAGCGGTGTCACCCAGATTGGAATGGGATTCGGTTTGAATTCCGGGATGGGTTCACCCCTTCGCGGAGCGGGTTCCTCGATATCAGGCTCC
>CAZORO010000660.1:0-2886 GCA_964581845.1 uncultured bacterium | reverse complement strand
TGATCATTCGTTTGGTCACAAAGGGACGTGCCGCATCGTGAATCAGAACAATCTCAGGGGGACCCATCGCAGCAAGAGCCGAAAGGCCATTCCAAACCGAATCGAACCGTTCATCTCCACCCGGAACCAAACCAACAAGGTCATCAATTCCAGCGTATTGGAGTATCCGCACAATCTCTGGACGGTCTTCCACACGGTGTACCAATAAGACGTCACGAAACAGGAATGAATCCAACAAAGTCTGGAGTGAATAAAGTAATAAGGGTTTGCCCGCCAGGGGGAGCAACACCTTGTTCCGTCCTCCTGATACCGCTTCCATCCGTTTCCCCGAACCTGCGGCCACAACAAGGGCATCCACTGGCCCTGGGGATCTTTTCTCTGGCCATTCCCGTGGGTGGGTGTCAGCGAAAGAAAAACCATCATCAATCAGGGCGGCTTTTATGGAATATGAGATCTGTTCCCCACTCAATTACTTGCACCTCAATCAAGTCAATGGAACCATCGAGTTTTCAACCCATTCTACTTGTTCTCTTCCTTCAATACAGGTTCCAGTGGGTAACATCCAAGAACTCTTCCTTGAACAATCCTCCCAGATCCACCAGAAGCTTGTTCACAGTCAGATCATCATCACCACGCGCGCCATCCAGGAACCAGAGTGTGACTATCCGTCCGCTCATCTCCACTCCTGTCACACCATCGTAATCGAACTCATACCAATGGGGAGTTTCCTCCTCTGGTGTAGCTCCAAATTTCCAATAGGAAAGGCCCTGTGTGTCATCAGGAACCAAGAGAGTCAGCATGAAACGGCTCTTGGAGGAAACTCCCTCCACAAAGAAATGGAGTAATCCATAGGGCGTTGTTGCGCCTTCGGGCAACGCGGCCATGCCGGGGGCAGGTAGCGGGATAGATCTCACCTCCCGGAACTCAGTGTCTGGCGGTGAGATCAGTGTCAGATAACGTCCATCCACCGAATTGGGAAAAACCGCTACTTCAGATTGGATGGAATCCACAATCCCATCGAGATCTGAATCTCCCCCATCAGGCCCACCCTCCTCCACAATGTTCGGAATGCCATCTCTATCATCATCGGCTGGTGTCGAGGTAGCTGTGATAGTGGGGGTAGAAGTGTCTGTCAATGTTTGGCTGGGAGTGCGTGAGGAAGTGGAAGTGGGTGATGGAGTCCATGTAAGTGTCATCGTAGGGGTGTAGGCCAATGAGGGTGTCTGTGTCATGGTTGGACTAGCACTCTCAGCCGGAGTGATTGTCCAAGTAGTCGTCTGAGTTTGAGTGGCTGTCTGTGTCGAGGTCTGTGTGAATAACAGGGTGGATGTAAAAGAGGAGGTTGCAGTTATTGTGGGTGCAGGGGTATCTGTCCGAGTGTGAGTATAAGAGATGGTGTATGTGGGTGTGGGTGTAGCAGAATGTGTATGAGTGTCCGTGGGTGAGACAGTAGGATTGGGTGTCGATGTTGGCGTAGGGGTATTCACAGCGGCGGGGATGGCGGGCCGGTGGAATTCTGCATGGACACCATGGCGGTTTATCGATTTGAAATGGCCATCAAAGGTGCCTGATACCTCCATCTGTTCTCCCGTTCCATTCATGACTTCCCCTGATGTCCATAGATCCGCCGTTACAGAGAGCAAATGGATCCCATTATTGTTAGTGGATTCAGCTTGGACATGGAATGCAGTCAAAAACAGGATAAAGAACCCCAGTTGCCCAGCCTGCGTGGTGTTTCCACATCTCAGTATTTTGAAACGTTTTTCATGTTTCATGGATCGTTCCCCTTCCCGCCGGTTTGGTTGCCTGTCCCTCGAGACAGGGTGTTGCAAGGTTGACGGGTCAGTTCACTTTCCGGTATTTAAGGAAAGAGCCAGTTAAAAGACGAAGGTTTCCCGATTTGGCACATTGAGAAAACCGAAGGTAAAAGCTTCCACTACTTGCCGTGGCTATTACTCCCCGGAACCAGATGACAGTCTTGGTTGTTTCGATGAATATATCGATGTTGTTAATTCGCCGGTTTGTCAGAGGTCTGACACCAAGATTATATCCAGCATCCGAGACAAGGATACCGCCATTAAATCCCGAGGGGATGGAGATATTCATCAGCATATCCCCATCAACTGCCGTGGTCTCCTTCGCCATAATGACACCTTGGACCTCGTAGACAGAATCAGCCTCCATAGTGAAAGTAAGGGCATCATCATTCACCATGGACAATCCCGAAATATCCTGATCCGTTGATCTTGTTATCGTTGTAAATCCATCCCCTCCCCCTCCCGCATCAGCCCAGGAGACATTGCCGCTGCCATCAGTCTTGAGGAATTGACCATCCGCACCACCACTCCCTTGTGGGAGGATCATGAGGTTCTGCCCCGGGGAGGATTGAAGAGTGAGGGCTCCATCGTCATCCACATTCACAAGGCCCGTAGGACTTCCATCGGAAGCATCCATGGAATAATGAGAGTGATTCCCCGCCGCAACTTGACCCGCTCCATTTCCGATCTTGCTCTCGGCATTCAGGTCGCTGTAAGCGCTGAAGGAATCATTACTTACCGAACCACCCGTGACAGTCAGAGCATCGTTGATCTCTCCATCGCTCCAGATAAATCCAAGGCTTCCTGAATTGTTGATCTCATTTTTATCGACCGTTGGTTGATCCAGCCGGGAGGATTGCCAATATAAATCCCCCCCCATGTTGTACAATTTGTTGGTGTTTGATATGGGAGCTGCCCCGGAAAGGAGTTCGATGCGTGAGTTAACCGTCAACGCCTCCTCTCCAGGGACCACACCTACTCCAGTTTTGGCGAATTGTACATTGTTTGAAGTTTGCACATTCTGGTTCATCGCATAGAGTTCATTGGCTCCCTGGCCGGTGTTGAGTGT
>CAZORO010000659.1:0-2890 GCA_964581845.1 uncultured bacterium | reverse complement strand
CGGCGATCCTGTCCGCGCTGCATTTTAGAGTAAAATCTGGCAAGGGGCAGTTTATAGATGTTTCCCCGGCCGAAGCATATGGACGGTGTATCAACTATAGTATTACGGCCTATCAGGCATTCCAGGACGTTGTCCCCAGAGTCGGGAACTGGGATGCCGGTGTATTTCCTTACACGTTTTTCAAGTGCAAAGATGGGTATGTTTTCATAGCTGGTTTCTCAGATGTCAACTGGAAGGCTCTGTGTAACATCATCAGCCGTCCTGATCTGCAAAAGACATATCCCACTATATTTGAGCGGTTAGACCTCAAGAATATGCCGATCATGTACAAAGAAATCGAAAAGTGGACCATGGCCCATACATATAATGAGATCTATGACATTATCATGGCCTACAATAAAAGCGGTGCCGGTGGTGTGGTCGTGCCGGCTAAGCTTGCGTCGGCAGAGGATGTGATGAATACTGAAAATTTCTGGATGAGGGGTTTGTTCCAAAAATTCGTGGATCCTTACTACGGAGAAGTGCTTATCGCCAATCAAGGCCATAAGATGACAAAATCTCCGCCGCGAGTCAAATGGGCATGCCGTCCCGTTGGCGCAGATAATGAGCATATTTATGGTCTTAAACTTGGCTATGGACCTAAACAACTAGTCACAATGAGAGAGAACGGAATCATATAGTATGTGAAAGTAGCAATTTCGAACTTCGTAAAGACAGGATGAATCATCACCTCATTACCATACAGTTATTGCGAAACTAAATGGTAGTGGCCCAGGAAGCATGGCCTGCACCGTGATGAGACCCAATAGCGGATCTCTAACTCTGGGTGTGGTACAAACTCTGGGGACAGGTCAGAAGCGCACATCAATATAGATATCCTGATTTGATGAGGACGCGTCGATATCCTCTGAAAAAGAATATTGATATGCAATCAAAATAAATCGCAGAAAGCATTTGGGACAGTCTAGCTGACAATAATGGGAGGAGGCAATCATGGCAGGAGCAATGAGACCGCGTTGGGGACAACCCCTTACAGGTATCATCACGAATGTAGTCTTTTTTCTTATTGCATGGTTAACCTGGTATCTCTTCAGCGATCCGAGAGGACCTGTTGGATGGTTCCCGTATCCTTTTGTTCTGTTCCTTGCAATTATGATTCTGGTCGGCGTTTGGCAGCACATGTTTCTTGGGGACTGGCCTTTCCAGAACATGAAGCAGCCCGTTCGCGGCATTACGGAAACCATTGTAAATTTAGTTATTACCTGGTTTGTAATCGATGTGATCTTCTACCGGATTCTGGGTGTCGGATTCAACTTCTTCAGTTACTACGGACTTGAAGCTGCGGGTCAACCGGGCAATCTGGCCCGGGTTGCCATTTTAGGATTTGTCCTGATGGGGTTCTTCCTCTATCCTGTCGGCACCATCTTTTTCGGGAAATGGCCCATCCGGCCGAGTAATCTTGAGCAGCCAGCCGCGGGTCTTGCAGAGTTTGGATGGATGAGTTTGTTCGAGCTGTTCGGATATGTGATCTTTGTTGTCCCGTTTTTAGGCCTCGTCTTGAAGGGGGCACCAGCGCTCGGTACGCCGTGGTGGACCGCCATTGGCGGGACGCCACATATTCACTGGGTCTTCGGCTGGTGGGAATGGGCGATTGTAATTCTCTTCGTGTTCCCCAATATATGGCGCATGAAACCATTTGGACTGATCAAACTACCCCAGCCTGCAAAGGGTTTTGTCTACATGGGACTGAGTTTAGTTGGGGGGTACATCATTGCGCTGATCTGTATCAAAATCGCCCCCTTATGGCTTCCCCCGGAAACCATTCATCATCTGTTTGAGACAAAGGGCTCCGGGGAGGTTTCGAGGTTCTTGTGGCTGCACTCCGCAGAGATCGCGGGTTTTACCCTGATTCCTTTCCTCGGCTGGCATCATTATTTTGATGACCGGTGCGGCGTGAAAGACGTGGACAGTTGGGCAGGATTCTGGATTCGCACGTTTGGCGTTCTATTCTTTGCCGCGGTACTGTACTGGATTTACTACTATGGCAATTTTGGTCATTGGGGCCTTGGAAATCATCACATGACAGAGCTATCTCACAGATTTCCCCATGGAGAATCTCTGATATGGAATTTCTGGTGGATCGTTCCTCTGCTCTGGAATGAATGGTTCTTCCACAAGTGGCCTTTCTATGTTCATGATCATGAGTGATGTCATGAAGTGGATTTGAATTTCTCGCAGACAGGACCGTGGAGCAACTCTGCAAGGAGTTGAGCGCGGCGGAGTGAACTTACTATCGATGGCGTCGTCTTGCAGTAGATTCCATAGGGGGTCAATTACGCGGTGAGGAAATATGATCGTTTCTTTCTGTTTGTCAATCGTCAATATTCTCTGGCTCCCTCTCTCTTGGGACCGGGCTTGATAAGCCGGTCCCTTTTCTAAATAATAAACGTGGCAAGGTGTGTTGCCATTATTGTGGCCGGGTTAGTGAAAGACCGGCCTCCATCTCCAATGAATACGTACAGATCAACTCTACTCGTCATTAGGGAATTTTCTGAACATATTCGAGCAGGTCTTCCTGCATGGCTATATGCATGAGGAGTTAGACCCGAGCATGGGCGTTCTGTGAGTAGCGGGATGCTGACGCTGGTGATTCTAACCACTTAAAAATATTGCATAGCTAGGATATAATTTGATCCAACATTTTAGGATGGAAGGGAAGCTTGCCGACATAATTTTTCTCCTCCTCGATAATAGCTCTCCCGCATGATATTTCCTTGATATTTCATGGAATTTCCGTTAATAAGCACCTCCATATCAGTGTGATGAATAATCCAGAAAGGAGGAGCACATGAACAAGGCAGATCTGATCAAGGAAGTCGAGAAGGTGACC
>CAZORO010000658.1:0-2908 GCA_964581845.1 uncultured bacterium | reverse complement strand
AACGCTCCGCGCCCCAATATTTCCGGACCATGCTCATATCGAGGTACCAGCTCTGCACCTTGCTTTTACGTTTGTCCATGGCCTCCACCGCGCGCGGGCTGAAGGTGACTGGGGAAAGACCCGGCGGGCAGCTCAGGCACTTCTGGGTACCGCTATAGAGGGCATCGATCCCCCACTCATCCACACGCACATCCACTCCGCCCAAGGAGGTGACCGCATCCACCAGGAACAACGCTCCCGCGTCATGCGCCAGCTTGCTGATCTCCTCCAAGGGCTGCCAGACACCGGTTGAGGTTTCCGCATGAACCACCGCCACCAGCTTGGGATGGCAACCCTTGAGTGCCTCGCGGACCTGGGAAGGCTCGATGGGAGTACCCCACTCACTATCGACACGGATCAGCTTCGCCCCGCAACGTTCCACAATGTCGCACATGCGTGTGCCAAAAACCCCATGCACGCATATCAGTGCCTCATCGCCTGGTTCCAACAGATTCACCAGCGTGGTTTCCATTCCCGCGCTTCCGGTCCCCGATACCGGAAAAGTCAGATCATTACTGGTCCGCAGCACTGTCTGCAGCATCTTCTTGACCTCATCCATGATGACCAGGAACTCCGGGTCGAGATGCCCGAGCAATGGCAGGGACATGGCTTTGAGGACACGCGGGTGGACATCACTCGGGCCGGGGCCCATGAGGATGCGTTTCGAGGGTTTCAGTTCACCAGGTACAATCATGTTTCAATCTCCTATAGGTTTTTCAGACCTCCCCCCCCGGCCCCCTTCTCCCAGAGGGAGAGGGGGGAATGTTACCTCCTCGCCTTGCGGGAGAGGGGGGCCGGGGGGGGGAGGTCATGCCTTGTTTTTGCAATATACAGCGGACCGCCGAAGCTAGTCCGCAGGTGGTCCAGAAAGCAATATCGATCTTGTCGCTGGGGCCAAGATTGTTGAACAGGGCGTGTGTCAGGTAAACCACCATCATCCCCTCCAGCCCCAGGCTCAATGCACGGATCTCAGGTCTTTCCCCCGCCAGATGAAAGATTCTCCTTGTCTCGATGAAGAACGAGAAAATCAGAAGGGTATAGGCAAACAATCCTACTACCCCCAGCTCGGCCAGGATCTCCAAGTACAAATTGTGGGCCCCCATGTGGAGCTTGCCCTCGAAAGAGTGAACATAGTAAATGTGCTTGTAATAGAGATCGGGATAACAGCCAAGTCCTACCCCCAATGTGGGTTGAGTGAGCCACATGGAAAGCGCGGCCATCCAGCGGTCGATACGGCTCTCATTGGCCACATAACGGATATCGAAAAGCGTCCTCCAACGTTCCTCCAATAAGGGCTTAAGTCCCAGATAAATCACCGCGGCGATACCCGAAATCGCTAGGATTGAAAGGAAGAAGGCAAACCGGAAGCTCAAGGCGGTGCGTTGACGTAACAAGAGATAGAAAACCAAGGCCACCATCCCCAGCCATGCCCCGCGTACAAAGGTGGCGAGGATCCCGATTGTAACCAGGCCCAGGAAGACTACGGCCAAGCCCTTCTGTTTGAGAGGCTGGGTTAATGCCCCCAATGCGAAGGCCGCCGGGAAGCAGAGATAGGCGGCATACACGCAATGATCATTGAAGAAGGGAGCCGCGATTTCCTGATAGATTTGGAAGCCGGTTCTTGTTTGTATGGAGATCCCATAACAGACCAGGAAGGAAGTCGTACCGGCAACCATCAAGCACATACTCCACACCTCCCTCAGGGAGCTTACCGCCATCTGGGTGAGCACATACCCTCCCAGAAACCCTGCTGTGCCACGCGCGAGAGCCTTGGCGGTGACCAGGGGGATTTCGCTATGAAGGAAAGAGGAGTATTGAATCAAGATCAGAAGACCGGCGGTGGCATGGAGGGGAGAAACAGTCCAGCGCAGCTTCCCTGTCCGTAATACCGCCAAGGCCAGGCTGACACCTGCCAGGGGAGCCAATACCTCGGTCGGTAAGGTAAGATGATTCCCCGCCCCCAGGATGTCACGGACCTCCATGGAGAATGGCAGGAGCCCGATTAAAAGGAACCACAGCCATTTGGGTTGAAGAGCCAGGACCAAACCACAGGCCATGGCCACTCCGGCGGTTAGGAGCAGTTGATTATGCAACATCAGGCTGAGTGGGAGCGCGATGAGAAGAGAAACTCCCACCACGAAGATCAATGGAACCGGAAGTGAGAGACGCTGAACCAGGGACCGCATAGGAGCATCATGCCACAAGACATGGATTCTTGTTCAGACATTCCACTCGAAACCCGTTTCCAAGAGCAACTCCTCCAGATTTGGCCGAAGGGAGTTCCTCTCCGGGTACTTGTGGCGGTCTCAGGAGGCGCGGACTCCACTGCATTGGCTCATCTGTGCCATCCATTTTTCATGGATTCCCGCCTTCGCGGGAATGACGATATCTCGAGTGAACCACCCCCTTCATCATTCGCACCAAAGCGGGAATCCACCATGGTCATCGCCCATTTCCACCACCACCTGCGTGCCCACGAGGCCGGCGAAGACGAGGCTTTTGTAAAAGACCTTGCCGTACGGCTGGGAGTTCCCTACCGCAGGGGGGATTGGAATCCCAAGCAACGTTTCGCTTTGCCCCACAGCGACCGCAACCTCCAGGCAGCAGCCCGGAAAGCCCGTTATGAGTTCTTGTTTGCAACCGCGAAAGACCTGGATATCCCTGTGTTGGTTACTGCTCACCACCAAGATGACCAGGTTGAAACCATTCTGTTCAACCTCTCTCGTGGTGGAGGAACTGGTGCCTGGCAAGGAATCCGCTCAGTCATCCAGCGTCAAGGAATCTGGATTCTGCGCCCGCTGCTTGCATTCTCGAAGGAGGATCTCCTTGCTTACCTCAATCGTAAAGGCGAGACGCACCGCGAGGACTC
>CAZORO010000657.1:0-2913 GCA_964581845.1 uncultured bacterium | reverse complement strand
CATCAGTGGCCCCAATAACTCTCCCCAACGGTCGAAGAATCTCAGCAACGGATAGGAGAGCCTTGTCACGAATGGGAAAAGATGAAAACCGAATTGTTTCTCCACAGTAAGCCGCTCGCTGAATAGCCACCGCGCGAGTTCACCATACCCCACCCAGTTCTCGTAACCCTCATAAGGACGCGCTCCGGTCAGGTTGGCGAAGGCAATTGCGAAGTGCCAGATCCGATTAGGTGTGGTGAGGGCCAGAATGCCTTCCGGTTTAAGGACACGTGCCAACTCACGCACCGCGAGACGCGGCTCGGGAACATGCTCGATCACCTCGCTGCTGACCACAAAATCAAAAGTCTGGTCTGGGAATGGCAAGGCACAGATGCTCCCCGCGCAGCGTTCACTCCGGCATTTCTTCCCCACTTGCTCCAACAGGTTGATCCCGACATCAAGACTGGTAACCCGGGCGCCATGTTCCATTGCCTTGAGAGAAAACCAGCCGGTTCCGCACCCCGCATCCAGTAGCATTTTTCCATTCAGATCTTGGGGGAGCAGATGCCCATAGATCACCTGGAGACGAGTCTCCAGGTCATAACGGTTCATCTTGGCATCAAATTCATCCGCGAAGCGGTCATAAAAACGCTGCTTCTCATCGAGGTGCATGGAGTTGGAGGAGAACTTTGGCATGGGATTATGGATGAGGAGGGATCCCAGCGGATCTGCCATGAGCAGCTGGGGTCAGATCGACGATCTGGTAGATCGAGGCATCCTCGATCACCGCTCCATGCGCTTGAACCCAGGAAGCTCCAGGTGAATCAGTATAGAACTGGTAACCGGTAAAGCGGCCGTCCTGACCCATGGTATAGGTGGTGATGAGAAGGTAATCCCCACCTTGGGCCACCATCTTTTCCAGGACATCTGGATGGAGATCCCGGTAATTGATCACCCAGCCGGGACGGTCGCAGAGGTAAATCAGTGATTCGACTTCACGGTCCACCACCACCACCGCATCTGCCTCGGTTTTCTCACGGATCGCCCGGCTCGCGGGGAGCCAGTGCTTGAGCCAACCCACCTCTTCGACAAGAAACCTCTGTTTAAGCGGAATATCCACTGATTGCCAATTCCTGACCATGGGAACCAGAAGCAGACACGCCATCGCCAGGCTTGCCAGATTTGGAAAATTGCGTGCATGAACCCGAGCCACATCGACAAGCGTACCACCCGCGATTCCCGCCGCCAGACAAGCAGGGAAAAGGGCATGGAGGAAGTAGTAGTCATGAATCTCAACCGAGACCGCATAGGAATCATAAGCGAAATAGAGAAACACAGTGGCTGCCCAGACACGCACTACCCACGGGAACCTTGAGCGCCAGAACAGAAATAGTCCCAAGGAGGCAAGAATCACCCCGGATGGTGTGAGGAGCATCCCCCAGAGATGGATTCCCAAGTTTTGAAAGAACTCCGGATTCCACCATTCCAGCCGGAAGAATTTCCCCGGTTCTCTCTGGCTGGTACCACGAGGGGTCATGAACCAAGCGCCCGAGACCATAGCGTGATAAACCCACAGGAAGGTTGGAAGAAGCACCAGCACCGCCAGCCACCACACCCGGCGGTCGAGGATCCCACGCCAACCCCGATACAGGATCAACGCGGCAAGCATGGGAAGGCCGATATAGGCATTGGGGAAGTTCATCAGGATACTGGCCGCCGCCGAGAACCACACCCCAAGCCATAACCACCAGCTGGATCTTTCCAGCCATAACATCCACAGGAAGAAAGCTAACGCCATGAAAAAAAAGGCGGTGGGATGGCGGAGCACGCAACGTCCCACATAACTCCCCAAAGGAGAAAGGGTGAAAAGCAGCATCCCCCAAAAGGGAGTGGAATTGCTGAACTGGTGCCGGAGAATCAGGTAGCAGAGCAGGGCTGTTCCCAGAGATGCAACGATTGAGATGAGCCGTCCGAAAAGAATGTCTTCCCCAAAGAAACGATAGGTTACGGCCATCAAGGCTGGGTACAGCGGGAACTCATTGACAAACTTGACTGGGGTGGAGGCATAACCACAGATATACGGGTATTGCAGCACCAGGCCATGACGATCGAAATGCCGTGCCATCATCGCCTCGGTGGCTCCACGGAAGCAGTTATGATCGATCAGGTCAAGCCGGATTCCCTGGAGACGGATTCCCAGTCCCAGCAAGAGCAAAGCGAGGATGGCCCATTTGTCATAACGGTACCAAGTCATTTCGATGGAACAACCTCGCCCCTCTCTCACGAGGAGAGAGGAAGTGTTCCCCATCGCCCACTGGGAGAGGGGAAAGGGAGGTGAGATTCCCCCGTTTAGTCTTTTCACCACTCCACAAGGGCGGCTCCCCAGGTGAAGCCAGCACCGAAGGCCACCATCAGGATCCGATCCCCCTCCTTGACCATTCCTTTTTCAAGGGCTTCATGAAGGCAGGTCGGAATGGTTGCCGCTGTGGTGTTGCCATAGAATTCGATGTTGCTGTAAACCTTCTCCTTGGCAATGCCTATCCGTTCCTGAACCGCATCGGTGATGCGCTGATTGGCCTGATGTGGAATCAGCAGATCAATGTCCTTAACGGTAATACCATTTTTTTCGAGCGTACTATCGATCAGCTCAAGCGCATATCGTATGGCAAGTTTGTAGACCTCGCGGCCATCCATCACGGCGTATTGCAGGTTGGCGGCGGTTGTTTCAGGTGTGGTGGGAATACAGGAACCCCCCGCTGGGATATGGATCAGTTTGGCATGGTTACCATCCGCCCCCATCTCCAGGTAACGGACACCTGGGCGGTCCGAGGCCACCAAGAGACTCGCTCCGGCGCCATCACCAAAAAGGACACAGGAGCCACGGTCCTTCCAGTTCAGAATTTTAGAGAAAATATCGGCTCCGATGACAAGGAC
>CAZORO010000656.1:0-2921 GCA_964581845.1 uncultured bacterium | reverse complement strand
AGGGGGTGAAAGTTTGTCTGGGATAGGTCCCGCATGAAGATGTTAGGAGCTGGCCCCGGAGTTGAACCCCGGGGCCGGGGCAGATTGTGGAATTTCACTCCCACTCGGTCCAATTTGGATGAAGTGCACGGTGGAATGCAAGTTCGCCGTATCTCCCTATAAAGTCAAGACTTGAGAACTATATACCCCCCCCCATATCCGATTACCGTTATTTCTATAAATATTCCATTGACATTTTCAGAACTTTCATCTACATTGCATCAATGGTAATTAGCTGATTTTGGTCATCCTGGGAGGTACTCTGTGCCCTTTTTCCCCGCATTTTCTCCCTTCTTAGGTGCTCAAAAGAATCTTGAGCTGCTATTCCTGCGGTTGTCCGGGTCAGGTCACTTTACAAAACGTTGTTCCATTTCCAAGGAGGCTTCTATGTGTCGTCTCAAATGGATCGTATGCTTGGCGCTTTTCCTCATCCTCCTTCCTCCAGTAACTGCTCAGCGGGATATTGCGGTCCATGCCGGAAAACCATGGGAGAGGATCGAACAACAACGGGATGACATTGAGAACACGATCCTCTCTGGAGATATCGGTGGAGGCTTTGTTCTCTCTGCCTCGCACCTCTTCGAATGGAAGAACACCCCCGCTTTCAATGACATCGCCACCTCAGTTTATCGGGCCTATGGAGGGCTCCCACTCTCCGAGGAGGAACGCTTGCTCACCTTCCTCAAGGGGGAGCTCGCGAATACTCCAATCGGTGTGGGCTGGCTGGAGTGTGGTCTTCTGGCCATGGCGGCGATGAAACCGGAGGAAGCCATACCAGCGTTCAAGCATGCCGCCGAGGATTCTCTCTGTTGCAAGACACCGTTGACCTATGCCCTCCTTGGCCAAGCTCTTTCCGAAAGAGGAAACATCGCTGAAGCGACACAAGCCTTTCAAACAGCGATTAAGGCCGCTTCAAAAGAACAGGCGGTTCAATTCCAAATGCGTCACCTCTATGCTGAAACGATGCTTGGGAAGGGGGAGATTGAGGAGTGGCAAAGGGCTGTTCAAGATTGCTGCAATTCCACTTATCCGTTGGAGTGTGCCTGGGGGCTCCAACAAGAAGCCCAATATGCCTGGTACCGGAAAGATATGAAATCTTTTGAGACCTTCGTCGATCTCGCGCTGGCCCAGATTTCCATTTATGGAAAATCCCCGGAATGGAAATGGCGTTGGGATAAGGACCGCTGGGACTGGGTGAAACGCCATTTGGGGTACTGCAAATCCGCCATCGAGGGAGCATCGGATGGTCAGTTAGTGATGGATTATGAGGCATCTGTAATTGATGGGAACAGGGGAGACCTACTGACCGCAATTTCCCGGATTGAACCTTGGCTTTCACGGTACAAACTGGAGGAAATTGATACCTGGGCTGCTGAACGCCAGCTCTGGGTACAACGAACTTATGTGAGTTACTACATCCGGCTGGCTCGAATAGGGCGGACTGATGAAGCTATCCAAGGACTACAGAACATGATTCCTTTGGCGCGTGACAACTACCACGAAAAGTTTACAGCTCATCTCCCCTGCCAGCTTGGTTATGCCTTGCTTTTGTCGGGGCAAATGGAGGAGGCAAAGAAAGCCTATGAGACAGGGCTTTCTCTTTTAGATGTGCCTGGTGAGATCATTGATCCCACAATAGCGTATCACCCCAGAGGACGGATCGGAAAAAAAGCACGTGTAATGTTTACCGCCAGTTACCGTTACCTATTGAACGCGTCAATCCAGAAGGAGGATGAACAATGAGAACCCGGAATCTCTATATCAACTTTACATTGCTCATCTTGGCGGTAACGGTTGTGCGGATGAGTCCTTTATTGTTGAATATAGGAAGAACACCTGACAAAGGAGAGGAAAGGGGAATCATTGGAGTTATTCCGCAAGCCTTCGCTCATAACGAACCAGAACCAACACCCGGGCCATGTAGTGGACCCACATGTGTGTCGGTTCCACGTGACGAGAATGAATCCACCTTATGTGTCGATACGGGTAATATTGGATTTATTTAACTCGGCTGGGCGGGCGTGGGAATGTGTTATACCTGTACTTGCCCGGAAAATGATGTTCAGAATGTGATTGGTGTTATGATGGCTAATGTAATGGTTACTCCAACACCACTTCCTGCTGGAACACCAACCCCAACACCAGAGTCGTATCTGATCTATAAATTTTCAAAGGATGAGGACTATTGGTGGGATCCAAGTGAACCAACAGGATGTCAACCGGCCTCGGCTGAGGCATGGGCCGAACCGACCCAGCTTGTTCGCAAGGATGTAGTCGGAACAACACTTGTCACTGGAGGTATCTCATCTCTGACTGGAAATCCAGCGGGTTGTCCAGTCTACCGAAGTGACACCCAGACACCACGCTCAAGGGGGTATATTCACGTCTTTGATGTGGGCTGTGATATTGATCAAAATGAGGAGGGAGGCCTCACCCTGACGTATTCGATCAACGAACCGACCTTTAATGCCAGCTACCCGCCATGTCAAACTCCCTTTGTTCATGACGTAGACATCAGTATTACTGACAACAATGGCCACTATGCCCATGCCTCCGATACGATAACACTCAGTGGTTGGACCGACACTTGGGAATGGGATGGACACTTTTCTGTTGGAAATCTTGACTGGAATCAAAGCGATAGCATTGAAATTAGTGTTTGGGGAGAAGTCGCCGGATTTAAGGCTTGTTATATTGGGTCCTATCCTCCTGATTGTGTCACCTGTGAACAGATCGATACGTCTTTTTATCAAAGTCTGGATTATCCACTGCCAACACCAACATTTACCAACACACCAACATTTACCTTAACACCGACGGCGACATGGAGATAAAGCAACCCTCTTTCTGTAAAAGTTGAAAGATCAGAAGGGGAGGTCGGT
>CAZORO010000655.1:0-2932 GCA_964581845.1 uncultured bacterium | reverse complement strand
CACCGGCCTTGTCCGCCAGATCTCCCTCATAGGTGGCATCAATATAGGTTTGCGCAATCACCTCTACATCCTGAGTTGGCGAACCATTAAGGATTACCGATTGTATCCTTCTTCCCTCGGCCCGGGCCGCATTTAGCCAATATCCAGTCATCCATGTGATTCCAGCCTCCTTGTCCAGCATCCCACGGAAACACTTCTCGGCCACCGAGGGTTCATAGAACCATCCATCCTGGCAAAGGGGCCAATCCGGATGGCTCTCACCCAGCGTTTTTTGGTAATGCTCGCGTACCATGCCGATGAATTCGATCACCACCCCCCCGAAGAGGTGCCGTCGAACCGCATCGGTGGTACAAAGCCCACTCGCCGCCATGCCACCCGGATTTTTCTTGGGGCAAGCCAGGATGACTTTCTCCCCACGGCGAGCCGCCTCCAACGCCGCCACAATGCCTCCAGGGGTTGATCCATAGACAAAGGTGTCACAGGACAGCACCTTTCCTGCCTGTTTGTCCTGAGATTGTTTACTCGCATTCACACCCACTGACTCCTGAGCATGGCTCCGGCTCATCACACCTCCCATCAGTGCCACAGCCGCCGAACACTGCATGAATTCACGGCGCCCCACCGGACTCATGATCGTATCTCCTTTACCTTTCAGGCATCCATCCCGGTATCCTGGCTTCACAACGGTTTGACCAACTCAATTGTAATCCCAAAGGGATGGATTTGAGTAGAATGGAATTTGAAAAACTGATGTCTGTACAGGCAACATCCCGTGTGAGAGGATACCCCATGACAATCCAACCAACTATCAACCAAAACCTGACAGACAGGACAAGGTTTCAAAAACATGCAGGGATGTTTTCCTTTCTCATCTGGACGGGGTGCATCTGTGTCTGCATGGCCTGCTCGTACGCGGGAGAGAATCCCGGATCATCTTCCACCGAGGTCACAATGAATCTACAAGCTCTTTTCAAGAACCCACCACGTGAATACCGCATGCTGCAGATCATTCACCCTTTCCCCGATAATCCCGCGACCAATCCCTATAAATGGTTTGGCCAGCATTTTCAGGCACCTCTCCCCGATGGGAAAAGTGAGCAAACCCAAAGTTCTCTGCTCGCTGATTTTCTTTTCCATGATGGTTATGGTGGCGTCGTTGCGAATGTCTCATTCGAAAAATACCTGGAGAGCGAGGAGGCCTGGAGGGTTTTCCTGCAGGGAGTCAAGGAATGCAAGGACCGGGGATTATTAGTCTGGTTGTATGACGAAAAAGGATACCCTAGCGGCAAAGCGGGCGGCCTGACCATGCGGGATCATCCAGAGTTTGAGTGTCAGGGTGTGGTGTGCGCAAAAACCGAAGGCAAGATCATGGTGCGCCACCACTTCCCAACGGGAGAACGGTATATCGGCGATCCTCTCCTTGTTGCCGCTCTTCCCTTGGGAGACGAGCACCTGGATTTAGCCCAAAGCATTACCCTTGCACCCGACACTTACAAAGGGAAACAAGAATTGGCCTGGCAGGCTCCCGATGATAATGATTGGGTAATTCTTTCATTCCATAACAGGTATATGTACGAGGGAACTCACATTGTCACCAATCTTTCCGACTCCCTGCCCTATATCGATATCATGAACCGTAAGGCTGTGGCCCGCTTCATCGAGCTCACCCACCAGGCCTATTATGACCGCTGTGGCAAAGACCTGTGGGATCATATTGACGCCATCTTCACCGATGAGCCCTCTCTAATGACTGGTTATCTCAAGGAGGAGGAAGGATTGCTGCCCGCGATCCCTTGGAGCCAAGGATTCTTGGAGGAATTCAGCAAGCGGGCTGGATATGATCTCATTCCCAAGCTCCCTCTGTTATTTGAGGACTGCGGCGATGATACGGCCTACATCCGCATGGATTTCTGGCGGGTGGTGTCGCAGCTGATCGAGGAAAATTATTATGGGCAGATCCAGGAGTGGTGCCAGGCGCATGGAATCGCCTCATCCGGTCATGCTCTGCTGGAGGAAGGGTTGCACCATCATGTCATATTTGAAGGTAACCTGTACCGTGACTTGCGCCGTCAAGATGTTCCCGGCATCGATATTTTAAGTTCCAACCCGGAGGAGTTGACTCATTCCCGTCAGATCCCCGTGCCCAAGTTTGTCAGCTCGGTTGCACATGTGATTGGCGCCACGAAGTGCCAGAGCGAGACCTCCAGCCATGTCGAGCGTACAAATAACCGCCCCTGTTCCTTTGAGCAGCGAATGGGGACCATCAATTGGATGTATGTCCAGGGACTGAATTATGTCACCTCGTACTATTCTCCATCGGAATTCAATGATACGGAAAGGAAAACCTTTAACGATCACATTGGACGGCTGGGGGCCATGCTTACACAGGGCAAGCATACCGCTGATGTAGCGGTTTATTATCCCATCCAGAGCATGTGGGCCGCTTGTACACCCACCAGCAAGATTGCTTGGCATCCACCTGTAAGTGAACGTGAACGGCGTGTGAATGATACTTTTGGTGAAGCCTCACAAGTGCTTCTCGGCTGTCAACGCGATTTCGATTTTCTGGACGACCAGGCCATTCTCGATGCGCAAATAAAGGATGGCGCGCTTCAACTGCAAGGCGAATCTTACCGTTGTATCGTATTACCGGAGACATGGGTAATCCCCCTGGCAGTCCTCAAAAAAATTGACGAATTGGCCGAGGCTGGCGGCTTCCTCGTGACTGTAGGGGAGCTGCCAGCGTTGGCTGACCATAAAGAAGACACACCGGCGGTTGCCGCCATGTCGGCTAAGTTGAAATCCTCCCCGCGCGTGGCGGTCAGGGATAATTCCGCCGCAATGGTTAAGGCCATCGGCCAATTCATTCACGCGGATGTGTCGCTCGATCAAGCATGCCCCGAATTGTTCTACTGCCACCGTGTACAGGAAA
>CAZORO010000654.1:0-2967 GCA_964581845.1 uncultured bacterium | reverse complement strand
AACAACCTTTCAAAAGGATCTGGCCAGTCAGCGTCTCATCATATTCTTCCTCCCCCAACTCCTTTTTGGAGGGATTTTTCTCCTTGTTTGGAATCCCTGGCTTGGCTTCCCGGCCGATTGGGATTTGTTTTCCTTTTTTGCATGGCCCCTTTTAGTAGCTGCATTAGTGGGCATGGCGGGTTGGCAATCCACCGAGGACTGTCGCAAGCACTTCTGGCTCGCCGGCTTGCCAGCATTTTCAGTGGTGGGAGCATGGATTATTTTCTACCACCAAGGTTCTCTTCCAACCCCAGCTGAGGTCAAGGCCAGGCTGAACGGGGGACTGGCCACTTTACGTTATGAGGAAGCGAAGCGGGCAGCCGGCAAGGAAGACTGGCCTCTGGCCTTCGTAAAAAACGAGGCAGCAATGGCGGAGGATCCCGCGCTCATCCCTCAATGCCTGTCCCTTCTGGGGAAAACTGTCATCCAAAGGATGTCCGAGCAGTGGCCGCGAATGGATCAGGTGACCCGGATGGCCTGCGATATGGAGATCATTTCCTCTTCTCCCATTCCCCATCTGTTCGTGATGGACAGCTGGGGAAGAATTTTTCTGTGGGAGGGGGGAAACTACCAAGACTGGGAGCCACAAGGAATCCCTGGACTACCGGAACACCATGCTGTGGCCATGGAGATTGCCTCTTGGAGAAAGGCGGCGGTCATCCTACGAGATGATGGAGCGCTCTATGAGGTCCCCATCTCATGTTGGTTGGATAATGAACTGAATGGTCCTGACCAGATTGGGTCACGGGAAATCTCTTTGGACAATAATCCACACCTTATAGGTAACATTTTCCATGACTTTGAGAAGATCCCCTTCCATCCTGGCAGGAGTGCGGTGGACCTCGTAGCGGATGTGGAGAACCAACGGCTGGTGGTTCTTGATAACACCGGAGATCTAGTCTCAGACCAGCCGGGTCAGGGGTTCCAGGTAGAGGAAAAAACCGCATACATTGGCATCGATCTGGAGTTGGATCAAGGTGGAAATACTGCCTTCATTGGGGATTATTTCGGTGGGTTGAAGGCTTGGCCAGGAGAGGTTGCGCCAATCCAAATTACCCTTAATTTCAATTGGCCAGCAGTTGTTGACTATGAGACAGCACGGAATGGGGATGATCTCTATGTAATGGATGTCCAAGGTGGTGTGTTTGCTTTCACTCGACAGGAGACCCCACTTATTGATCTGCATAAAATGCTGCACTTCTCACCCCATGGCGAAATGGAGGCCTGTACCCCCTATAGTACTTATCCCAGCCCCTTTTTCTGTGATATCGAGTTGGTTCCGGGCAAGAAAGCCTATTATCGGATGCTCTGGAACTTCGGGATCTATTATGGGATTGAGAAAGAATAAAGGGCCTTGTGGATTGCGGCTTAGGCGGCTGACAATCAATCAACCATCCCGCAGGACAACAGAACCCGTATCAATACCTTTGACTGACTGACTTGAGTTTGCCACTTTGGCCACTCTTCAGTTTTAGGTTTCAGTGTACCTGCTGATCGGGAGCTTTTTTTGGCCACCCGGGCCCCTTTTGCTTGGCCACCACCAGCCACCATCATCAATTCCACAAAGGGTTGACTCCAGGTGGGGAAACAAGACAAAATACCCTTGATCTATTAGTGCTTGGGGAGTAGTTCAACTGGCAGAACGCCTGACTCTGGATCAGGAAGTTCAAGGTTCGAGTCCTTGCTCCCCAGCCACTTTTCCCCCTGATTTAATTGGACATACGAACCTCCGGTAAAACTACTAGATTTCCATTCGTACCCTTATCGTGCCTTTTGATTCGATAATCTCTAAAAACCCGGTTGATGGGGCGGACCACCTGGACTCGCATCATCTCGATCTTTTTCGACTACGGTAGGGCCACGTAATGTTTATCCGTGATGGTCTTCTCTGAGTGACCGATGTATCGCTCCAGTACAAACCCATAAAGGCCGCTGGCCTTAAATTCGGTAGGCAGGGTTCTCCTCAATTCACGGGGTGGCATCGAGCGACCAAAGTCCCGAAGCAGTTGCCGGACTGTTTTCCCATAGGCATTTCGTTCCGAGTAAACCGGCACCACTCGTGGGCTGGCCGGGTCTCGGTAATCACGGATGAGATCCAGAACCAAGGCCGGGAGGGGTATCCGGCGTAGGCTGGCCTCGTTTTTAACCTCGCCCTCGATCAGGACCGTGTCTCTATCGAACCGGTCCCATGTAAGACGCAGGACCTCCATGACCCGCATTCCAGCTAATGCCTGCAACGCTACGCCGAGAATCACCTTGCAACCTTCCTCTGGCTTTACCTGCTCCAGGAACGAAAGAAATGCTGTCACCTCACGGATCGAAAGCGCAGGGCGTTCTTCGGGCTGGTATGATGTCGCACGGACAGCCGGGAGCACGAAGCCCTCGGCGATGTATGAGAACTCTCTGGGCCAGTTCGAGGCTGCCCAACGGCAAGTTGCTGTAATCGGGAGCTTCCTCAAACGGATTGTGTTTTTCGACAACCCTTTCAAGACCATCAAGGCCGCATAATGTTGCAAGTGTTCGATGCGGTGACTAGCAAACAACCCGAGACCCTGGGTCTCGGCCCAGTCCAAGTAGATTTCAATGTTTTCAGAATAATCCTGCAAAGTCTTGGTAGAGCAAAAACGTGTTTCGGTCCAACGGCTGAATACCGTTGCCAGAGAATGACCCTCGGCCTTCTCTGGTGGTCTGTGTTCCAGGATTCTCTCGGATTCAACAACTGCGTCATTTAGATCGCTGGCGTAAAAACGGACTCTGCGCCTGAAGCCGCTTGAATTTATTCCGCAGACCCATCACCGGTGCTCTCCGATTCCCCAGCACGGCAGGAGCCCCAGCCGCGGGCTGCTTTTGAAGACCAGATTCCAGGGGGGCAGCCGGGACGAAAGAAACCGCCCCTTCCTCACCCGGCCCCTTCACCGGGCGGGTAAT
>CAZORO010000653.1:0-2974 GCA_964581845.1 uncultured bacterium | reverse complement strand
CCCACACCCACGGAAATAGAAACTCCTTCACCCTCTTCAACGAATACATGGACTCTGATGCCAACTCCAACGGACTCCCGGACTCAAACCCCCACTCCAAGCGAAACCTGGACTCCATCTCCCACCTCAACCGTCACAGAGGAGACGCTCACACCCACGCCCACGGATACGGAAACACCGTTGCCTACTCCCACTGACACAGAAACTCAGACTCTCTCACCCACTGATACTTTGTCTCCCACTTCGACTCCAACCAGCACCTTCACTTTCAACCTCACGCCAACCCCAACCACCTTCGAGTGCCTTGACGCCGATCTCAACAAGGATGGGAAGGTTGATGCGCGCGACCTTTTGATCCTGCTTGCGGCTTGGCGAGTCACCCCAGCGGGGGACCTTGACCAGAATGGGGAGACGGATGTGGCGGATTTGGTGATATTCAGCAGGTGTTGGGAGCGGTGAGCAAGGGAGACACGGAGGTCCCATGCTTAGGAAGGGAAGGTCTGCCCCATCAGCCCGGATTGCACCCCGCCTATCCTCGTGGCAAACTCTCAGGAGATCGAGAAGGAGAGGAGTGTGCCGATGAGCGAGGGCAAGGTGCTGCGGGGGGTGGCCTATGTGCTGGGGGATGACATCGATACCGATCAGATCATCCCGGCGGAGCACTTGGTTTACAACCTCGATGACCCCGAGGAAAGCAAGAAATTCGGGGCTTTCGCCCTTTCAGGAGTGCCACTCGCCCAGGCTGGTCTGCCCGAGGGGGGTACCCCCTTTGTTCCTGAGGGAAGCTGGCAGAGCCGTTTTAGAATCATCGTTGGGGGCAAGAACTTCGGTTGTGGATCGAGCCGTGAACATGCCCCCTTCGCCCTGAAAAAAGCCGGGGCGGTGGCGGTGGTGGCGACATCTTATGCCCGCATCTTCTACCGCAACAGCATCAATGGCGGCTACCTGATTCCCGCCACCTCCAAGGAGGACCTCTCCAAGATTTTCCGCACCGGCGATGAGGTCGAACTTGACACCGCTCAGTGCACCATCCGCAACATCAGCCAGGGGATTACCGCCGAACTGCTCCCGCTGGGGGATGGTGGCCGCCTAAGGCTCCCCCTTGCGAGGAAATCCCTCCATGCGCCAGTAGCTCAGCCGGATAGAGCAACAGCCTTCTAAGCTGTGGGTCGCCCGTTCGAGTCGGGCCTGGCGTACCATTCAAAGCCGCTGATTTTATGGGATTCCATTCCGGTAAAGACTGGCATCCCCACTTTCCAGGTTTCCCTGAGGGGCCTTTGTGGAGCCTATGTGGATATCGTAGGTTGACTCGGATTCTCCTCCAAAATGCGGTCAACAGGATCATTTCTAGGAATTCTATTGACTCTATCCCCTTCCCCCTGTATGGTTGAAAAACAGGCTGTGAAGAGGAGTAGTAGGAAGCAACCCTTCACCATGAGAGAGCGGCCGATGTGGTGAGAGGCTGTGGGAAGGACTTCCGAACTCGCCTCGGAGCCTCCGGCGCGAAGCAGGTTCTGAAAAATGAGCCTGAGGGAGTTCCGGACGGGTGGGCCCGTAACAGCTCTGAAAGAGGGGTTCCGGAGAGACAGCCGGCACCTGAACAGGGTTGGTACCGCGAAGGAAAAATCGCCCCTGAGTCAAAGGACTCAGGGGTTTTTTATTTGACCTGGAGAAGTCTTCCGGGGAAAAGATGAAGGGAGGTGAGACGGATGAAGGAACGACTATCCGGTGATGACGATGGCCTAGGTGGCTTACGCAGCCAGGGCGGAGCATGGCTCACGCCCCCAATCGATGCCCGTCTCACCCAACACGCTTTGGCGTAAAACAATGACGGGTTCCAAGTAAGGAGACCCAATACCATGAGCACAAGACCGATCGACAGCAAACGTATCATTATCTTCGACACCACCCTCCGCGATGGGGAGCAATCCCCAGGGGCCAGCATGAACACCTCCGAGAAGCTGGAGGTGGCGCATCTCCTCGCCGAGATGGGAGTGGATGTGATTGAAGCTGGTTTTCCCATCTCATCGGAGGGGGATTTCGAGGCTGTGAAGAGTATCGCCGAGCGAGTGGAGGGACCGGAGATTTGTGGGCTCTCGCGTGCCATTCCCGCGGATATCGACCGTTGCTGGGAAGCAGTGAAAGCCAGTCAAAAACCGCGTATCCATACCTTCATCGCTACCAGCCAGATTCACCTGGAGAAGAAACTCCGAAAATCTCCTGAACAAGTAATCCAGTATGCGGTGGAGGCGGTCAAACGCGCACGTGGTTACTGCGAGAATGTCGAGTTCTCCACCGAGGATGGTGCCCGCACGGGCTGGGACTATATCTGCGAGATCGTGGAGCGGGTCATCGAGGCCGGCGCCAAGACGGTCAACATTCCCGACACGGTGGGCTACAGCAATCCCTGGGAGTATGGCGGCCTCATCGAACATGTGTTCAAGCATGTCCGCAATGTGCATGACACCATCATCAGTGTGCACTGCCACAACGACATGGGCCTGGCTGTCGCCAACAGTCTCGCGGCGGTGAGAGCTGGTGCGCGCCAGGTAGAGTGCACCATCAATGGTATTGGCGAGCGTGCGGGTAATGCCTCGCTCGAGGAATTCGTGATGAACCTGAAAACCCGTGGAGACTTCTTCGGTTTCCACACGGGAATTCACACCGAGAAGATATTCCGCGCCAGCCGCCTGGTCTCGAACCTCACCGGGATCGTGGTGCAACCCAACAAAGCGGTTGTTGGGGCCAACGCCTTCGCGCATGAGGCCGGCATCCATCAGGATGGAGTCATCAAGGACAAGAAAACCTACGAGATCATGACGCCTGAGTCAGTGGGATGGCGTGGGGTGAGCATGGTCATGGGCAAGCACTCGGGCCGTCATGCCTTCATGCAACGGATCAAGGAACTCGGTTTCAATCTCACCCAGGAGCAGATCGAGATTGCCTTCGCCGAATTCAAGGATCTTGCCGATCT
>CAZORO010000652.1:0-2978 GCA_964581845.1 uncultured bacterium | reverse complement strand
CATAAACATCTCTCTTTTCTTTGATCCGGAAGGCATATCAAGCCGGCGGGTGAGAAGGCAGTCTGCTCCGGTAAGGGTGTGTATTACCTTCTGATGTATTACTTGTCAACCGCACTGGTAGGCAGCATCAAGCATGGCAATGATATTCTCCGCCGATACATTAGGCTGTATGTTGTGGACTTGGTTAAAAACAACCCCCCCACCTGGCTTGAATACAGTCATCCGTTGCCTGACATGATCGTACACTTCTTCGGGTGTACCGTTTGGGAGAACATGCTGGGTGTCGCAGCCCCCACCCCAGAATACAATCTTACCACCAAACTCTTTTTTCAAAAGCTCTGGCTCCATATTGGCCGCGGAGGTCTGGAGGGGATTCAGAATGTCAACTCCCGCCTCGATCATATGTGGAATTAGGTGATAAATCGATCCGCAGCTATGAAGGAAAGTCTTCCAATTCGTATTCCGATGAATCCATTCACACAACTTGGTATAATGAGGTTTGATCATCTCAGCCCACAGTTCCGGGCGGATGAATTCGCCGCGCTGAGTACCACTGTCATCAGCGGCAATTCCCCAGGCGAAGCAGTATTTACCAACAGCGTCATTCAACTGCTTAAAGCACTTGATGGAGGCCTCCACTGATTTGTCCATCATCTCATGACAAATTCCCTTTTCAGTCATCAACATGACAATCCATTCCGACGGAAGTCCCATGGTGACATTGCTTAAGGGATTCGTGATTAAACTGAGTCCAAGAAAGCAAACTCCGCCACCCCATCCAAGCAATGCATAATCCGTGTTGTCATATAGGAATTTCCCTCTTTTTTGAAGAGCATTGAGCTCTTCATCAGTAAATCCAGTCAATGGTGAAAATGCACCTGGGTCCAGTTTTTTACCAGGGGCATCAAATGACACATTGTCAAAGTAGTAACCGTCGTGTGGCATGCGGAATTCCGTCAAATCTCCATTCTCATCCAGCAGCACATAACGCCCCTCGGAATCTTTTCCGATGTTGGTACCTGGTGGTAGTAGACCTTCAGCTCCCTCATACAGTTTGCTCGGAATCCATTCACAGTCCGGTTTTATATCAGATGTCACGGATGAGATATCGAGAGGAACCACATCCAAGTGGAGACGGTGCATGACTTCGTCTTCCACGGATGCGATCATGAACCTGGGATCCCAGATACGAGTGTCGGTATGAATTCCAAGGCTTGATTTGAGACGGTTGTAGGCCTTGACCGCTATCCCGGAAGCTTTCATGCCACCCAAGTCAATCGGCACACGGTCTGTCTCCTGAAAGTTGATGGCTCGTAGGACACGTTCTCTCGAGGTCATTTTAGCCATGATCTCATTCCTTCTATCCATTATTGTAGTGTAAGTTTAATGCCCTATTTCACGCAACTGATATTCTTTGCCGGATTCATCCCTGTAAATGTCGTCCCGTACTCTCACCAAAACCAGCTTTTCAATTATTTCTCCATTTCTCTTTCGCAGTTTCAGTAAAATTGGAATGGCTAATGTTTCAAGTGCCACTACAATGGCCACCACCGCAAGGAACCTGTAATACACATCTTGATTGATTTCTCCCCACACCGCACCGATGATTTGAAGCGCCAGGATAGCAATGGTGATTGATGAGATGAGCTGAACCCATTTCTGACTTTTATCGAGCTCGGGAAGGTTGAGCAAGAAGGCATGAGCCAAGGCAATCGCAAGCACCCCCACCGTAACAGTCGTTTTCCAATAGGTTTCATTGTTGCTCTCGGACCACATTCCTGCAATTACGAGGACCGCGGCGCAAATGGACAACAAGATCCCAGCAAGGCCAAGATGAACAGGCTTTTTCCGCTCAGTGAAGGCTGCGCATGCCATCGAACAGATACTTGCCGCTGATATGGTGAAAGTTGTGGCCAGAATTTTCACCTGAACCTGGCCCAGTTCGCCTAAGAGAACTGATACAATCGCAATGAGCGCTGTCAGGCCAAGGAAGCCGAGAAAAATCTTCAAAGACAGTTTTCTGATCTCCGAATAGTCCATGTCATTGCCTCCCTACACTTATCCGATGGATATATAACAGATCAGAGATGCTCTACCTATCACAACCAGCATAGCACCACGCTGTTGGGAAGCAATCGCGGTTTTGAAAGGTAGGGAAAGAACTGAGGCGCGTATCTATGAAAGCGGAGTAGCTTTGGCATCACTGAATTGAGGTAGATAATCCCTGAACTCAGTGAGGAAGTCTTGCAGCAAGCCGCGTGCTGCCTGCGGGTCATCCACCATCGGATCGAGCGCCAAGCATTGCAGCGCGGCGGCATGGTTTCCCTCGGCACCCGCCTTCACACACAACTCAGCGAGGGTAATCTGACGCCGGCAGAGTTCGGCAATCGGCTCCGGTAGCGGTCCCACCCCGATCCCCCGTGGACCATGCGCGCTCACCACTGCTGGGACCTCCACGATCGCGCCGAAAGGAAGGTTGGTGATGTAGCCATCATTGGGCAGGTTGAGTGCCTCCTCGTAATCATGGCGGTTAGTCACCATGGCGGAAATTACTTTTTCGGCGCGCTCGGTATGCGCCTCGCGCAGAGAGTCGATGGGGGCTTTCCCATTCACCATGTCCTCAATCCGTTCCCAGGTGGCGTTGCGTCCCGCCTCGGCGCGGTCGAGGTCATACATCTGAATGTCATAGCGTTCCCAGACCCCCCGCGCGGGATTATGAGAATAGGGAAGGTACTCACACATGTGGCAATCCCCGGAAACCGGGAAGACACCAAACAGACGCGCCATCTCTTGAGTCAATGGCTCGAAGCCAGGATCGAAGGTCTTGAGACGTTCCCACAGCAGCGGATATAGGTCCTCCCCTGTCTTCCGATCACGAATGTGGAGCATCCAGGTGAAATGATTGAGTCCCGCGGCCAGGATATCGGCCTTCTCCCAAGCCGACTCCGAGATGACGCGCTCGGTCTCGCCGCGTTTGG
>CAZORO010000651.1:0-2989 GCA_964581845.1 uncultured bacterium | reverse complement strand
CCGATAGCTTCCATCGAGACCTGCACCCGGACCTGAAAGCAGACTTCATTCTTGCAAATCCGCCGTTCAACATGAAGGACTGGGGTGGTGACCGCCTCAAGGAGGACATCCGGTGGAAGTATGGCATTCCTCCCGCCGGGAACGCGAACTTTGCCTGGGTCCAGCACTTCATCCACCATCTTTCCCCGACCGGCATCACCGGCTTTGTTCTCGCGAATGGTTCCATGTCGTCTAACCAGTCTGGTGAGGGCGAGATCAGAAAAAACATCATCGAATCTGATCTCGTGGACTGCATGATTGCTCTCCCCGGGCAGCTCTTTTATTCGACCCAAATCCCGGCCTGTCTCTGGTTCCTCACCCGCGATAAGAAGAACCACCGGTTCAGGGACCGGCAGGGACAGACTCTCTTCATTGATGCCCGCAAAATGGGGACACTGATCGATCGGGTCCACCGGGACCTTACGGATGAAGACATCCAAAAGATTGCCTCAACGTATCATGCGTGGCGAGGGGAAGAGGGGGCCGGAACGTATGAGGACGTGCCGGGATTCTGCAAGAGTGAATCGCTTGAAGAGATACGGAAGAACGGGCATGTCCTGACTCCGGGACGATATGTGGGTGCCGAGGATTTGGAGGACGATGGTGAGCCTTTCGAGGAGAAGATGAGGCGGTTAATTACAGAATTGCATGATCAAATTGTCAAGGATCATGAATTGGATGCTATAATTGAGTCCAATCTAAAGAGGTTAAACTACGGCGAGTAATCAAACTCTTCTTGGTACCGGTCGAACCGGTGGTAGAGACGCGACCCGAGGAGTAATTCCTGGTCGTTATGCTCTTTCAGTGGGATTGCCAGATCTTCCCCCTCCCCCGGGTTGGAAGTGGACAGCCCTTAGTGATATCGCCGTACTTGAAAGTGGGCATACTCCAAGCAGGAAACATCCAGAATATTGGGACGGTGAAATTCCTTGGATTGGATTAAAAGACGCAATTGATCATCATGGTGGTGTAATTTCCGATACTTATCAACACGTTACCGATCTCGGACTTGCCCATTCATCCGCCCGATTACTACCGAAAAACACTGTATGTCTGTCGAGGACCGCTTCTATCGGTTATGTAGTTGTAATGGGCCGACCGATGTCAACAAGTCAGGATTTTGTGAATTGGGTCTGTGGCCCTGAAATCGATCCGCACTTTTTAAAATATGTTTTGCTTGCAGAACATGAAACGTTTTCGCGATTTGCAAGTGGCACAACCCACCAAACAATTTACTATCCTGAGGCAAAGGCTTTTCATGTTTGTTTGCCGCCCCTTGCTCAACAAAAAGCGATAGCCCACATTCTCGGCTCCCTTGATGACAAGATCGAGCTGAACCGCCAGATGAACGAGACACTCGAGGCAATGGCACGGGCGATCTTCAAATCCTGGTTCGTTGTTTTCGATCCCGTCCGGGCGAAGGCGGAGGGCAAGCCGCCGGCAGGGATGGATGCAGAGACAGCGGCTCTGTTTCCGGATGGTTTCGACGAGATCGATGGGAGGGAGGTGCCGAGGGGGTGGAAGGTTAAACCACTCGACACGATTGCAGTATTCCTTAACGGACTTGCACTTCAAAAATACCCTGCTGAATCCGAAGAAGAATACCTACCCGTCATTAAAATCGCTCAAATGCATAAATGTGATACAGAAGGCAGCGATAAGGCCAGTGTTGATATCCCCCCGGAATACATTGTGGATGATGGTGATGTCCTCTTTTCATGGTCCGGAAGTCTTGAAGTTATTTTCTGGTGTGGTGGAAAGGGAGCCCTGAATCAACATCTCTTTAAAGTCAGTTCTGAAACATTCCCCAAATGGTTCTATTATTATTGGGTATTGCATCATCTTCCTGATTTCCAGTTAATTGCTGAAGGAAAAGCAACAACAATGGGTCATATTCAGCGTCACCATTTATCCGAGGCTATGGTTCTTGTCCCTTCACCCGAACTGATGGACCAGATGGATAATGTGATGACCCCCCTGGTGAAAAAAAATATTTCCAATCGCATTGAGTCACGCACACTTGCCAAAATCCGGGATGCGCTGCTGCCGAAACTGATGAACGGGAATATTACTATTTAACGTTCGACAGGGATTCGTCGAATTTATTCACTGGCACTTTCACCCTGCACACGCTTGGGGATTAATATACTCATTGGAAAAATATCAGCTTAAAGCAATAAATGGGGGTTTACTGCATTTGAGAGGTAAACTATGAGTAGGAATTGGGAAGATATCTTCAGGTCTTGGTCAAATCCTTCGAGCGACACGGAAGATCAAAAGTGCCAGAACGCAGAGAGAATGATTAAGGCGGCGATACAGGAAGATCCCATACTCGCTGGACATAAAATAGAGGTATTCGCCCAAGGATCATACAAGAATAATACCAATGTTCGTAACGAGAGTGATGTTGATATTTGTGTCAGGTTGATGGATACGTTTATTACCGATTATTCTCAGGCGAATGGTCTCACAGATCAATTTTTTGGTTTCAGCGACGCAAAATACACGTATCCACAATTTAAAAATGATGTTGAGACCGCTTTAAAGAATAAATTCGGTGGCCAATCAATCAGGCGTGGAAACAAAGCTTTTGATGTCCATGCAAATACTTACCGTGTGGATGCTGATGTTGTTCCTTGTCTTGAATATCGTCTCTATACAACACAAAAAAATAACGGTGAATACTTCTATCATTCAGGAGCTCAAATCCGTCCAGATACAGGTGGATCGATCCTCAATTTTCCAAAGCAGCACTTTGAAAAAGGTATTGTAAAGAATAACGCCACTAATTATCGGTTTAAATACATGGTTCGGGGACTTAAAAGACTGAGAAACGAAATGGCTGGGAAAGGGTTTGCAGCTGCAATACCAATCCCCTCCTTCCTAATTGAATGTCTTGTGTATAACTGCCCAGACGGATCCTTCGGGCATACTGATTATCTTGATGATG
>CAZORO010000650.1:0-3011 GCA_964581845.1 uncultured bacterium | reverse complement strand
GTAAAAGCCATGCAGGAAGGCGCTGTGGACTTCCTGGTCAAGCCCTACAACCAGGAAGACATGCTCAAGGCTGTCCGCCGGGCTTTAGACCGCAAGCGGCTGGTCCTCGAGAACCTGTACCTGCGTGGCGAGCTCTCGGTGGGTCCAGGCGAATATGGTCTGGTGGGGTACTCCAACCCCATGCGAACTCTCCTCACATTGGTGGAGAAAGTGGCACGAAGCGATGCTACCGCCCTAGTTCTGGGAGAAAGCGGGAGTGGCAAGGAGCTTGTGGCACGTGCCATCCACAATCTGTCATTACGAGCCAATAACGCCTTCGTTCCCATCAACTGCATCGCCATCCCATCAGAGCTTTTGGAGAGTACCTTGTTCGGACATGTGAAAGGTGCCTTCACAGGGGCCATCCAAAATCGTGTGGGAAGTTTCGAACTAGCCGACCGGGGTACCCTCTTCCTGGATGAGATTGGTGACATGAGCCAGAACCTCCAGGGAAAAATTCTGCGCGTCCTTCAAGAACAGACCATCGAACCTGTGGGGGGGCGCGGTTCGAAGCATGTGGATGTACGGATCATCGCGGCCACCAATCGTAACCTGGAGGAGGCGGTCAGGCGGGGTGAGTTCCGTGAAGACCTATATTTCCGTTTGAATGTGGTTCCCATTCAAGTTCCACCCTTGCGGCACCATCCCACCGATATTCCGCATCTCATCGCTCACTTTCTCAAACAACTTGGCAAGGATCCCCAGACCTTCCATGTGCCTGCGACCGTCTATGACCGTTTGATGAAATACGAGTGGCCTGGCAATGTGCGTGAGTTACGCAATGTGGTGGAGCGCGCCGTAGTCCTGGATTCCCCCGAGCTATTGGGCCAAGTGGGCACGAGCCTCGCGCCGGTTCCCGAGATACCCTCTCCACCGGCGGCTTTGGATGCCTGGCTGGAGGATGAATCGATCACCTACAAGGAGGCCAAACAACGGGTACTGGATGATTTTGAGAAACGCTTCTTTGGGGTGTGGCTCAAGCGCAACCGGGGCAATGTCACCCGCACGGCGGAGTCGCTGGGGATGCACCGCAAAAACCTCCAGGAGAAACTCGACCGCCTTAATCTGAATCCGAAGGAGTTTGGCGGCTCCGCGGAGGCTGATGATGAATCCTGAGCGGCGGAGCTGATGCCAGCTGAGGTTGTTCCTCTCTATCCCATCAACCAGCCGGTACGTCTCCTGGCACCGGCGAAGGTGAATCTGTTTATCGATGTCCTCGACCGGCGTCCCGATGGATATCATAATATCGATGCTGTCAACGTCTCCATAGACTTCTACGATGAGATCGATCTGACCATCAACGCCACAGGCACTTATTCCTTGGAATGTAACTGGCCTGATCTTCCCACGGATGTTAACAACCACCTCATCAAGGCCGCCCGGCAGGTATTAGAGGGAACGGGGTTGGGTGTCTCGATGTGCCTGACCAAAAGGATTCCGGTTGGCGCGGGTCTGGGGGGAGGAACTTCTGATGCGGCCACCCTGATCCGTTATCTCGGACGAGTTTTGAAGGTGGGTGAAAGAAACCTCATGCCCAAGGCTCTCGCGGTGGGGTCGGATGTACCTTACAGCCTGGTGGGTGGCCCAGCTCGAGTCCGGGGACGTGGCGAGTTAGTGGAACCCCTGGCTGGTGTTTCCCCTTTGCGCCTGGTCATTCTTAATCCAGGAGGAGGACACAAGACCCAGTCTGTTTATGCAAGGATGGCCCCCAGCCATGTCCGCGCTCACCCACCCGTGGAACCCTTTATCGAGGCCTGGAAACGTGGTGACTTGGTGAACCTTGGAGACCGGATGTTTAACGCCTTTCAAGAGATTGTTTTCAACCAGAGATCCAGACTCGCCACACTCAGGGAGAAACTGATTGAGAACGGTTGCCTCGGGGCATGCCTCACTGGCACGGGATCTCACCTGGTTGGATTGCTCTCTCCCGACTCGCCTGGACCACTAGAATGGGAATGGGCTGTGGACCAAGGAACCCTGAGGGAGGCACACACGCTTCCTGAGGATTTCCCGAAGTGGTTCAGGAGACTCTAGTTTCTTCAAAATACCTGTTGCCACATCCCTAACACCCGTCCTACCATCATTCATGCTCAATCCATCTACCACCGCCGATTGGCTCCGTCTCGCTCTCACTCCTGGAGTCGGTCCAGCCAACTTTCACACCCTTATTGAAGCCTTCGGGACACCCTCGGGAGTTCTTGCTCAAAAGGAAAGCGATCTAGTCCGGGTTCCCCGCTTATCCAAAACCGTCATCAAGTCTCTACTGGAAACAGCCCAAGGTAAACGTGAAAGCGAGGTAGTCCAGGAAATCGAGTTCGCGAATGCCCATGGTGTGACCCTTCTCACTCAAGATGATCCCCAATTCCCTCCCCTTCTGCGTGAAATACCCACTCCTCCAGTTCTCCTATTCATGCGTGGAGAAATTCTACCCACGGACCAGAATGCAGTAGCGATTGTGGGAACACGCCGGTGTGATTCTTACGGCTTGAGAATGACGCGTGAAATCGCTGGACAGCTGGCAGCTGCTGGAATCACCATCATCAGTGGCTTGGCACGTGGTATCGACAGCGCTGCTCACTCAGGAGCGCTCGCGGGTGGCGGCCGGACCATCGCATTCCTGCCATGCGGTTTCGGATCCGTCTACCCTCCTGAGCATAAGGATCTCCTGGAGGAGATTGTCCAACATGGCGCGGTTCTCAGCGAGTATACTCACTCGGTGCAGGCTATTCCACGCTGCTTCCCTCCCCGGAACCGGCTGGTTTCAGGTAGCTCCCTGGGTGTTCTTGTGGCGCAAGCTCCGGCAAAGAGCGGAGCCTTGATCACCGCGCGGCTGGCGATGGAACAGAATCGTGAGGTATTTGCCCTGCCGGGAAGAGTCAATGAGGAAGCCTCCGAGGGTCCACTGCGGCTTATCCAGGATGGCGCGAAGCTTATTCGGAATGCGGAAGACATTCTTGTCGAGCTCAAAAACC
>CAZORO010000649.1:0-3013 GCA_964581845.1 uncultured bacterium | reverse complement strand
GACCGCACCTTCATGGAGGGCTTCATCCGGCCCGGTATCGGGCTGGAGAATTGGACCTCACGCACCAACTACCCCGCGCGCGGCATTGTTCCCGCCGGGGAGGATAAGATCGCTTTTTATATCCAACGGCGTTATGGCCAGGTAGATCATTTCCTGCAACGGCTCACTCTGCGCACCGATGGCTTTGTTTCGGTTTATGCCCCATACCGTGGTGGTGCGATGTTTACCAAGGCACTGAAATTCGAGGGGAAGAAACTGGTGCTGAATGTCTCTACCTCAGCGGCGGGAAGCATGCGGGTGGAGATCCAGGATCCAGCTGGCAAGACATTTCCTGGTTTCAGTCTGGATGAGTGTGAGGAAATCATTGGCGATGAGATCGCACGGGTGGTGACCTGGAAAGGGGGTAGTGATGTCAGCTCCCTGAGCGGTCAACCGGTCCGCCTACGCTTTATGATGAAGGATGCGGATCTTTATTCGATAAGGTTCGTGGCGGAATAACTGTTGGGAGTTCACGCTTCAGCGTGTTTTCTCCTTTTTTGAAACGCCGGATCACCTTGAGTTATAGAACTCCGAACAACTCCGGTTGGGATAGGGGGAGAGACACAGATTTATTGCTTTTTCCCCTGCCGTACCCTTGCATAAATGGACTTAGCCCATATCAATGCCCCTGAGCCGATACCCAGGAGAATCAACCCCGCAATGGTGTTAACAGTCCTCGCACGGTAATTCATCGGCCAGAAAGAACCCAACAGGGTTGCAACAGCGAAAAAGACCAGGAAGGTTCCCAGCAACAACAACGTTTCAGCATCTCTTTTGGTGGGTCCGGGTTGACCTTCTTGTGGATTCACCATGGTCGTCAGTCCTTAGAAATAGAGATAAATGCACACATGTGGCAGCATCGAAAAAATGGTCCAAACCCGCAGATCATGGTACCACTTCTTGGAGGGGGCATCGATGTTGACATAGGCAGGATTGAGCCAGAACACCCAGATCATCGCCCCGACAAACAACCCCACCGCCGAGAGCTTCCAATACAAAGGTGGAATCTGATTCATCATGTTATTGATGGGATCGAAAATGGCCTTCAAGGGGGCCTGGAAAATCGGTGTAATGATCTCTGAAATGGACGCCATCACATTCTCTCCCCAACCAAGACTCGTTCCACTTTGCCTTCCTTCATTACCTGGCTGAAGGTCAAACCAGCGGTTTTCTCCTCGGGATCGGGTGGAGTCAGCAGGCTGACCACAATCGTCACAATCGAGGAAAAGACAAACGACCACATGGCGACAAACAGGAAGGGATTATCCGAGGGGAAGATCCCCTCGGTGTTATGCAGGATGGTGGTACAACACAGTCCCCCCACCAATCCTGCCAGCCCACCCCATTGGTTCGCTCGCTTCCAGAGAATTCCAATCAGCAGGATGGCGAAGACCGGCCCCTGGAAGATCGAGAGGCAGGTTTGAATGAAGACATAAATCCCCCTGACCGAGCCGAGTTGCTCCGCGAAAATCCCGGAAAGCAGCATGAAGGTGACCGTGAAGGTACGTCCCACGATCAGCGAATGCCTTTGCCCGATCGGCTTCTTGAAGGTGACTGCCATAAAACGTTCGTAGATGTCCGAGGTCCAGACTGTGGTGACTGAGTTGAGGGTCGCTCCCACATTACCCATCAGGGCGGCCAGGAGCGCGGCGAACATCAGGCCACGCAGTCCGGGGGGCATGATCTGCTTGACCAGCATCGGTACCGCCAGATCAGGGTCATCCAGGTTGGGCACGAGGATGACTGCGGCCAATCCCGGAAGGGCCACCATGAGTGGGATAAAGCACTTGAGAAATCCCCCGAAGAGCATCCCTCCCTTGGCATCCCATTCGGACTTCGCGCCAAAGGTGCGTTGGACCACCGCCTGGTTACCCGCCATATAAGAGGTGGCCATGACCAGTCCCAGGCCAAAAACAATTCCATCCCAGGGGAAAGCGGTCTTGGTGTCATGCGGAAGCAGGATGGTGTAGTGGTCTTTGAAGCTATCCCCGAGGGCGGCGATCTGGGTTTGCAGGCTGGTCCAGCCGCCCACTTCCCAGAAACTCAGGGCCAGAAGCGACAGTCCACCCACATACATGATCAGCAGCTGGACCACATCGGTGAACACCACCGCGGTCAGTCCACCAGCGTAGGTGTAAATCCCAGTGATCAGCACAATCACCCACACCGAGAGATGGGCATTCCAACCCAGCACGCCATGCAGGAACTTGTCGGCGGTCAACCACAGCATCACCGCTTGTGAGACCAGGAAGAAACAGCCCCAGAAAACGGCATGGATGATCCGGACCCCATTGTTGTAACGTTTCCCAAGAAATTCCGGGACTGTGTAGACACGCGCACGCCAGTAGTAAGGGATGAAAAGAAAAGCCGCGATGACCATGGCCGGCATAGAGCCTAGCCAGTCGAAATTGGCAGCGGAGATGCCTGTGTCATATACCGCCCCCGCCACCGCCACGAAATCGAAGGCCCCGATATCCGAAACCACGATGGACATCCCGATGGCCCAGAAAGGCAGGGCACGTCCCGCCAGGAAGAAATCATCGCCCGTTCCCACATACTTGGCGAAGAAAGTCCCCAGAATGAAAACCCCCACCATGTAGACCAGGATGATGCCCACATCAATGCTGGCCAGTCCGACAAAAGCCCCCTGCGCGGCTGATGGATCCATATGCCTTGAATGACCCCCACATACCCAAATAAAGGGCAGGAATTGAAGAAGATTAGATGGGGATCGGGATTGGGTCAACCAGAAAAAAAGGTATGGGGGAGTAGGATTTGGGGGAGTCAGAATCCGCCTTGACTATGTGACATCAAGGCAGCATCCTAAGTTTATGAGAACCACAATCGACTTACCCGATGATGTGCTTCGGAAAGCTGAGCTTGTGGCGGAGGAACGTCACACCACCCTGCCAGATTTGGTCAGCCAGGCATAGAGGCGGGAACTGGGGCTTGTTCCTGAAACGAAACCAACTGG
>CAZORO010000648.1:0-3029 GCA_964581845.1 uncultured bacterium | reverse complement strand
AGACATCATAACCATTCATCCCCGGCATCATGATGTCCAAGCAGATCAGGTCGGGAGACTTGTTGAGATATTGCTGCAAGGCCGCATTGCCATCCTTGGCGGATAGAGTGGTGTAGCCTTCCCTTTCGAGCACCTCGATCAGGCCATTACGGATATGCAGATCATCCTCCGCCACTAGGATTTTCATTTCCCGCCGGCCTCCTCTGTGGGAGATGTATGCAAGGTCAACACAAAAGTAGCGCCTTCTCCGCCTTTTTTCAGTTGGAGATCGCCGCCATGGAGCCGTGCGAGATCCCGGCTGATCGACAGTCCGATCCCGGTGCCTGTCACTCCATCTGCAAGACTGTCGCTCAAACGGTGGAAAGGCTCGAAAATGCGTTCCCTCTCGCTCCAGGGAATCCCCGGCCCGTGATCCGAGACCTCGATGCGAGTCTCATCTGCCATTTGCGAACTTGCGATACGGAGAATTCCCCCATTGGAAGCATATTTCTCCACATTGTTGATAAGGTTCCCAATCACCTGCTCCAAGGCATCCCGATCCACTTGAACTTTCTCTTTTGCATCGAGTTCAGCAAGGACGGCCACCCCTTTCGCGGTTAGCGAGGGCTCAAAATGCGCCACTACATCAGAAATGATTTCATCAACAACGCCGGGCGCGGGATGAATGGCCAGTTTAGAACGCTGCTTCCGGCTGAAGGTCAGGATGTTTCCAATCAGACGGCTCAGTCGGCGGCTTTCATCGAGAATGATGCCGAGGTGGCTTCTTGCGCGGGTCTCTTCCTCCGGCAGGTCTTCATCGAGTATCTCGGCATACATGCGGATATTGGTCAGTGGCGTCTTGAGCTCATGTGAAACCTGGTTGACAAAGGTCACACGCTGAGCGGCTTCGCGCATCTCACGGCTACTCTCCCGGTAGAAATACACCGCTAAACCAAGGAGAGTCAAACCAGCCGCGGCCAGACTCGCGAGAAGGGTGAATAGCGCTCCATTCACACCTCCCCCTTGCAGCGTTTCGGGCGGGATAAAACATTCCAGCCTCCAGGAAGCGAGCGGAGGGTCCAACGGTAATGCCGCGGCGGGCTGCGCCCCCTGATGAGGTGTGTAGTTGCCCCATTGGTAGAGAATGGTGCCGCCGGACTCTGTTAATGTAGTCCGCATCAAGGGAACTCGTGAATCATGCTCTCCTGTTGTAGGCAGCTGACCGATTAAGTCCGCGAGAAGCCGTGTCCGGTCCACCTCCACCCCCACAATTCTTCCCTCGAAATCGCTTTTCCATAGTAGAAGGTGCAATCCCTTGTCCCAGTACCAGGGATACCAACCTTGCAATGGCTGAAGAAAGGCACTCGGTCGCTGTTGCATGACTTGTTGTACATTGGCCTGTTGCTGGATCATGAGGGTTTGATGGGCTACATTGCCCGCCCGGTCATTCGCATAGCGAGCCTGGCTGGCTTGACGGCTGAGTTCATGATCCCGCCAGATCCGTTCAGTGCGGGCCAGGAACTCCCTTTCAGCGCGGTTAACCACATCCGAGACGGAGGGAACCACCGGTTGTCCGGAGGCATCCAGGAGAAAGGTCTGAGCGATCCGGCTCTCCCGCCGTGTGTAGTCCCGAAGCGCCTCCGGACTCAGGTCAAGTCCATCCAATGAATACAGGAGATCATTCTGTAACTTGGTCAGGAATGCCGAGATATCCAACTTCTTCTCGTTGAGTGAAAGAGCCAGCAGATCCGTCATCCGGGAGCGGAAGACCTCCTGCTCATTGCGCGCCAACCGGTATCCAAGCCAACCTAGCAGACCCAGCGGAAGGAGCACAATAAGCAGGAAGACAACGATCAACTTGGGTTTCAAACGTTCTCCCCTTCATTTGTACGATTGCTGATTGGTGGCTTCATAGTCAGAGCTTTTCATCGCTTTACGGAGCATATTCCAGTCACCCTGCTCAATCTGTTCCGCGCTTTGAAGGCTTGACATGCTGCCAGCCCTCAGACGGCCACTCTGGAACTGCTGTGCTCCTTTCTGAAGCATTGCAGCATTTTTGAGGAGGATCTTCTTGGCCTGCTCCACGTTTCCAGAATCACGCAATGCAATTGCCTCACGGCTTCTTTCGGTAGCATCCAAATGGAGCGCATCCACCATGACATCTTTATTGATCGCCTTCTCGATCTCGCTGGCCACATCGCTGAAGCGGACCGAGCAGGAGGAGGTGATCCGGTCCGGTACCTGGGTTCCCATATTCAGGTAACTCACCTCTACCGAGGCCACCTCACGTGTCTGGCCGGACGAGCCAGCTGGAACCTCGACCTCCAACAGAATGAACTTCTCCTGTGAGGCATATAGCTGGTTCAAAGTCACACGGGCGGTCTGACCGGAAATATCGCCCTCGCGTCCGAGGATGCGGACCGGACGGATCCCCTCGGCGCAACGGATTGTGACTGAGACTTCCTGCGCCACCACCGAGAGAACATCCCCAAACTCAGCGTTGAAAATCCGTTTGAGATCATTCTCATTCTCCACAAAGGCGTGGTTGCCATCGCTCTTGCCGGCCAGCTGGGTCATCAGGTCTTCATTGAACCCTAAACCAAGGCCGATCGTAGTCACCGAGATCCCATCCTTAATGAGTGAGGCGCCTAAGTCTCCCAGCTCGCTCGGAGATGAGGGGCCGACATTGGCGAGGCCATCCGACAACAGGATGACACGATTCACCCGTTCCTTATCGAGGAATTTTTTGACTTCCTGGGCTCCCTTGCTGACTCCAGCGAAGAGAGCGGTGCTATTACCCGCCTGAATCTTCTCGATAGCCGCCTCCAGAGAGCTCTTGTCAGTCAGTTTGGAGGCCGGGTAAAGCACATTGACAGTGTCATCATACGCCACTAAGGAGACGATATCACTGGAATTCAGACGTTGAAGCGCCATTGCCGCGGCTTCCCTGGCCCTCGCGATTTTGGCCCCGCTCATCGATCCCGAACGGTCTAGTACAATGGCAATGTTGACTGGGGTTCTTTTTCCCTCTTTGGCCAGCTCAAAGCCGG
>CAZORO010000647.1:0-3056 GCA_964581845.1 uncultured bacterium | reverse complement strand
TGTCATCCGGGCAAAGGGAATAGGACTCTGTCCCGGGATACTTGTCGAGATACTCATCAATGCTTTCAATGACCAATCGGACGGCCTCCGGATTAGAGGTGCAGATCTGTTGCTTGACCCGTTTCCCCTCGACGAGTGAATAGAGTTCAGGCCGTTGTTCATAAGGCGCTTTCTGGGCCAGTGTCTGAGTCAGGTTGTGTCCATGTTGGATGTTGGGTTTCCCCATGCGGTTACGTCTCAGCCAATCCTGGTACCGGATCGAGGCCTCAGGGGAACAACCATAGGCATACCAGATGTTTCTGTAAGCGAAATCAGGTGCTTCCATACGCTCCCCGGCCTCCAGGGATAGATTAGGATTCTCCGGAATGCACTCACCGATCTCACCCGGCATGATCCAACGGCACCCAAGATCCCGCAGTAGGGTGTAGACCGCATGGCTGGTTCCAGTGGGGCTACCGCCAAGGAGATAAATCCCCGCCGGTGTCACCTTGTAAAGGAATGACTCTCTTTCAAGGTTGGGAACAGGGAAAGGGAGGTTCTTGAATTCGCTGGCCTCGCCGATATAGAGGGGAATGAGTCCAGCTTTCTTTTCCTCACCCACATCGGTTCCGCAACTTCTCTTCAGCGCACGGATGAGATCCTCGAAAACCGGCTTCAACTGGGAGTTGGGGGAGCTATCTCTCACCAGGTAGACCGCCGCTTGGCCATTGATCGTGAGAGGAACCTTTCCTTGCGCCAATGAGAATGGCGGAAAAAGAAGAAGACCCAGAACGAATGAGACGGAAATGGTGGAACCCACGGCGCGGAGTTTCATAGGGAAACCTGCCTCCTTGGAATTGGATTAGGTCCTCTCATGGGAGGGGGAGGACAAGACACTTTTTATCTGCACAACACGAGGATGGACCCCGCTTCAAATGTGACGGACTACAACACCTCGCTCTCTCAAGTACTCATGGGCATCTCCCACTGTGTGTTGCCCGAAGTGAAAGATAGAAGCCACGAGCGCGGCATCGGCTTTGCCTTCGGTCACTGCCTCAAAAAGGTGATGCAGAGTACCCGCTCCTCCCGAAGCGATCACCGGAATATGCACCGCCTCGGCGATCGCGCGGGTGAGGGGGATGTCGTAGCCATCCTTGGTTCCATCGCAATCCATGCTGGTGAGCAGGATCTCCCCCGCGCCACGGCTCTCGGCCTCGCGCGCCCACTCGATGGCATCCTTGCCAGTGGGTTTCCGGCCCCCATGGGTGTATACCTCCCAGGGGCCTGCCCCCTTTACCTTTGTGGTACTACAGGCATCAATGGCCACCACAATGCACTGGCAACCAAAGTAGCTTGCCCCCTTATCGATCAAATTGGGGGAGAGCAGGGCCGATGTGTTGATGGAGACCTTGTCCGCGCCCGCCTCCAGCATCCGCCGCATATCGGTGACGGTACGGATCCCACCGCCTACGGTCAAAGGCATGAAGACCTGCTGGGCCGTCCTCTGGACCACGTCGACCATGGTATCCCGTTGATCGCTAGAGGCGGTGATATCGAGGAACGTGATCTCATCCGCGCCTTGCTCATCATAACGGCGTGCGACTTCCACCGGATCGCCCGCATCACGGATGCCGATGAAATTGACTCCCTTAACAACCCGTCCCGCATCGACATCAAGACAGGGAATGATGCGTTTGGCTAACATGCCGCTGGTAAACCTTTCTCCTAAACCATACCCCTTGATTTCATATACTCCAGGCTCTTCCGCGCGCTCTCGATAGGCGGTCCCGCGCACAGATCCTGCTCCACCAGGTACCACTCCACTCCCGCTGCTTCGGCGGCCTTGAAGATTCCATCCCAATTGAGAATCCCCGCGCCGATTTCCGCGAAGGACCTTTTCTCACCATCGAGCATATCCTTGATGTGAAGCAACTCGATTCGTCCGGAATAGGTCTTGATATATTCGATTGGATCGCAGCCGCCATGCTGAATCCAGTAAGTATCAATTTCGGCCTTTAAATTCTTGGCCGAGGCGCTGGATAGCAGGACATCCAGGAAGAACTGGCCGCCATCCTTGCCACTGAACTCGAAGGAGTGGTTATGGTAAGAGAGGGAGAGTCCTTTCTCACCCAGCTTCGCGCCGATCTCATCGAGTATCTTGCCGGCCTCACGGTAACCCACGGCGCCTTTGTCCTGAAACTCCTGGGGGAGATAGGGGCAAATGACACGTTTATTACCAATGCTCAGACTGAACTCAACCACCTCATCGAGCTTGGATCGTAGATCATCCAGGCCGGCGTGACTTCCAGCCACTTGAAGGTTGGTTTCCTCCAGCAACGACTTCATTTCCTTTGCCGTAAGGCCACCACCTCCGGCGAGCTCAACGCCGTGATACCCTATCGCGGCCACCGCTCTGACCGTACCTTTGAAATCCTTCGCGCAATCATCACGTACTGTATAAAGCTGAAGTCCCACAGGAATCTTTGACATGTCACATGCCTCCCAAGAGCAGAATCAGAAGGATTCTGGGGGGGGACCGTGTATTGTCAAGAGCGGGATGTGGCCTCACCGTGAGGTCATGGTGAAAATTCCTCTGGACACTTGATCCGGGACTTCCTGGAAGTAAGTGTCGAGGAATGCATTCAGATCAGCCCGGAATAGGTCAATGGCTTGGGATAGGGCCGTGCCACCATCTCCGAATCCTTTGGTGCCCCAGGGGGCGCAGCCATATTCCCCCAACATCCCGGCGGGTGGCCACTCGCTGTCGTTGAAATCCAGTCGAGTCCAGCCCTCGTGTTCTTCATCACAAGCCAGCCACTGGGCATCCGTGCGGATGCTGGTACTGGTGCCATCGTCAAAATCGAGATGCAGCTGTCCCACCAAGGCGGGACGGGGTCCCTCCGAGGTTCCCTTGGGTACCCGCATGGCCAAAACATTCTTCCCCTCGGTGATGAAAGAAGTCAGGTCAAGGAAGAAAGGACGCAGATACGCCGCATCCACTCCTACTCTCCTTCCATTGATGGACACATTCAGAACGCTCTCAACCGGCGCTCCAAAAAACCACGCATGTGTCACCC
>CAZORO010000646.1:0-3058 GCA_964581845.1 uncultured bacterium | reverse complement strand
CCGCGATCACCTCGGCGGCGGTCCCTGTCAAGAAACACTCATCCGCGTTGTAGATATCCGCGAGAGTCAGGTGTGACTCGATCGGTTCCAGTCCTAGCTCGGGAGCAATCTCCAGGATGGCTTCGCGAGTAATACCCGGTAATGCTCCCACAAAGGTGGGTGGTGTCATCAAGCGCTTGCCACGGATCACGAAGAGGTTGTCAGCGGCAGCCTCAGCGACAAAGCCCTCCGAGTTGAGCATCAACGCCTCCTCGAAACCGGAACGGCTAGCCTCGATGGAAGCCAGAATATTGTTCAAGTAGTTGAGTGTCTTCAGCTGTGGATCCAGAGCATCCACAAGGTTCCTGCGTGTGGACACGGTCATCACCGCCAGCCCCTTTTCATACTGCTCGGGCGGGTAGATCGCCAACTTGTCCACGATGACGATGATGGAGGGGACAGGACAAGACTTAGGTGAAAGCCCAAGAGTCCCGGTTCCACGGGTTACAATCAGACGGATATACCCATCCGCAAGGCCATTCCTCCGGCAGGTTTCGACAACAATCCCAGTCATCTCCTCCATCGTCTTGCCGATGGTTAGGTTGATATACTTGGCGGAACGATAGAGCCGCTTGAGGTGTTGTTCGAGTCGAAACACCCTGTTGTGGTAAATCCGGATCCCCTCAAAGACTCCATCGCCATAAAGTAGACCATGATCGAATACTGATATCTTGGCGTCTTCCTTCGCATAATACTCACCGTTGATGTAGATCTGCATGGCATTCAATTCCTTCCCGCCTAACCATTGTTATCTCAGAGCCACCAACCGTAATTCATCTGGGGGGCCTGGATGACAAAAACCTCAAACCGCATCCGAGCCTGTTTCACGTGTCCGGATGCGTACAACCTCCTTTAGATCACTGATGAAGATCTTCCCATCGCCGATATTCCCGGTGTGCGCCGCATCGAGAATGACTTGGGTGACCTGATCCTCCATCTCATCGGGAACCGCGACTTCAATTTTCATCTTAGGAAGGAGCTCCACCACATACTCGCTTCCCCGGAAAAGCTCGCGGTGCCCCTTTTGACGCCCGAATCCGCGAACCTCGGTGATGGTCATCCCACGCACTCCAATTTCCGCGAGGGCATCCTTCACCGCATCGAGTTTGAAGGGTTTGATGATCGCCTCGATCTTGACCATGATGCTTGGGACTTTACTTGAAAGAAAGAGCCGAGGCCAAGACCACACAGTCTCTTCCACGTGCCTTGGCCTGGTAAAGCGCGTCATCAGCCAACCGCAACAGATCATCCACCGTTCCGGCGTCCTCAGGGACCGAGGCCAAACCCGCTGAACAGGTGAGGATCCGTTCATGGTCAATCATAATACGTTCTTTCTTGATGGCCCCACAGACACGCTGAAGAATCGGCTCAGCTTGGGTTTTGGATGTCACCGGAAGGACCACCGCGAATTCCTCTCCACCAAAACGGCACACACAGTCGCTTTGACGGATTCCTTCCTGGAGAATTTTTGCCACGCGTACCAGCACCCGGTTCCCCACCGCATGGCCATGGGAATCATTGAGATCCTTAAAGAAATCGAGATCCAGCATGGCCAGAGTCAAGGGATGTGAATAACGCAGTGAACGGGGAACCTCCTTGGCGAGAAGATTCTGGAGATACCGGTAGTTGAGTAGACCGGTGAGTTCATCATGCGTGGCCAGAGCTTCCATTTCCGCCCTTACACGCTTGACCTCCTCCTCGAGCTCACGGTTCTTTTCCGCCAGTTCGCGGCTCAGCTCCCGGTTACGCTTCATGAGCACATTGTGCTGGGCGGCGTTGCGGATCGCACGGGATAGGCGTGGAAAATCGATGGGTTTCTGGAGGAAATCGAAAACACGTTGATGAAGGGCCTCGAGGGAACTGTCTAAGGAGGCAAAGCCGGTCATCACGATCACCTCTGTCTGGCTGGCCTCTTTGGCCCGGCGGATGACATCCCAACCAGACACAGGGCTCATGCGAAGGTCAGCCAAGAGTACATGAAAATCCTGGCTCCCCAGCAACCGGTTGGCCTCGCTTCCGCTAGTGACCGCGGTCACACGGAAACCCGCGCGTTTGAGGAGCTCCTCAACCACCTCAATGACCGCATAATCATCATCCACCACCAAGACTGATATGTCCTGGGGCTGCAATTCAACCTCATCGTTCTCCGCCATCTCTCTATCCGTGTCTAGATTCAGTTGGTACCTCTCTTAGGAATGATAACCCAGGACATTCCGAGTGCCAGTCATGGTAGAGACTGTGCCCGCGAACTGGAAGGGGAGAAATTATCAAAACGGCAAATCTAGTCCTCACACCTCAACCCAACCCTCCCTTCCACAAAAAGTTTGTCCAGCTGAAAATATTCCCATCCCTGGGGTCTCCCTCCAAGGGAGGATACTCATGAAACTGATCTTCCTATGTGGCCCTCCGGCGGTTGGTAAGTTAACTGCCGCCAAGGTGCTCGGGGCCAGAACTGGCTTTAAGGTCTTCCACAACCACCTCAGCGCCGATCTGGTAAGCGAAATTTTTGAGTTCGGTACTTTGGAATGGCTGAAACTCCTCGAGAAAATCCGTCTGGATGTCTTCGAGGCCGCCTGCGAGGCGAATCTTGATGGACTTATCTTCACCTACATGTACCTCGGGAGGCCGGGCAGTTGGTTCTTCATCTCGGATATCCGGGAACTTCTGGAACAATATCAAGGAGAGTTGTGTCTGGTGGGATTGACCTGCTCACGGGAACAGCTGGAGAAAAGGGTGGTGGAACCGGATCGCATGGAATTTGGTAAGATTGATTCGGTAGAGAAGCTAGAGCGTGTCTTCCCCTCCGCTGAGCTCTCCTTTGAGATACCCTATGTGGAGGCCCTTGTCATCGACAACACGGAGCTTTCGCCGGAACAAGTGGCGGAAAGGATCATCGAACATTACCGTCTGAAAGATAAGGAAACCAGGAAAGACGGTCAGATAACTCCCTTTGGATCCCCATGAGATAGGAAAGGATAGATATGAACGCAACCTTCAACCGAATCACCATTGACCCGGC
>CAZORO010000645.1:626-3058 GCA_964581845.1 uncultured bacterium | reverse complement strand
ACCGACACGTGGGATCGATGTGTCCTCCAAAGCGCATCTGTACCGTCTGATCGGGGAAGCCGCAGCTCAAGGGAAGGCAGTGGTGATGGTGAGTTCCTACCTTCCAGAGCTGTTTGGCGTGTGCGACCGTCTAGCGGTGATGCGGCGGGGCACACTCTCCAAGAGCCGTCCCGTAAGCGAATGGACCGAGGACGAGATGATGCGTTACGCGGTGGCCGAGGTAGCGGGGGAAGGAACTGTGAGAGGGTGACATGTTGACATCATTGAAATGGAATCCCCGTCTTGTCCTTGGGCAATTCCTTGGGCTTGCAATCATCTATGTGGTTTTTCTGGTGTGTGGTGTGCCCTCCAGCTTCTTCTCGATAGACAACACCAAGCTGGTGCTAGTCCAGACTGTCATCGTGGGAGTCGGTGCGCTGGGGATGACCTTGATCATCATTAGCGGAGGCATTGACCTTTCCGTGGGGTCGGTCATCGCGCTCTCCAGCGTGACCACCGCCCTGAGCTACAAAGCCACCGAGTCCGTTCTTGTCGCGGTTCCCGTGGGTGTTCTCACGGGAGCCGCTTTTGGTTGTCTGAATGGATTACTCATCGTGGGATTAAGGATTGTCCCCTTTATCGCGAGTCTGGGGACGCTTGGGATCGCTCGTGGATTGGCCAAGATCGCGGCGGGGGAACAGACTGTGAATCCCCCTAACAGCATTTTGTCGGGGCTTATGCAGTTCGACCGTCAAGGTTCCCTTTGGCAGCTTCCGCCAGCGGTCTGGGTCATGTTCGTCTTGGCGCTGATGATTAGTTTCATCTTGAATTACACGGTTTTTGGAAGGTACACCTTCGCGATCGGCTCCAACGAGGCTACTGCACGCCTGTGCGGAGTTCCGGTCTCGCTTTGTAAGGTGGGGCTGTACAGTCTGTGCGGAGCATTGACGGGTGTTTCTGGGGTGCTGATTTTCGGCCAGTTGACAGTCGGAGACCCGACCGTAGCGGTGGGAAAGGAGCTAGATATCATTGCCGCCACGGTCATTGGAGGGGGGAGCCTTTCAGGGGGCGAGGGTTCGATTCTTGGCTCGCTCATCGGGGCGTTCATCATGTCCCTGCTCAGAAGCGGATGCCAGAAGATGGGGTGGCCCAATCCGGTCCAGGAAATTGTCATCGGAACTATCATTATTTTAGCCGTGGCCATCGACCAGATCCGCCACCGCCGGGCCGCCGAGAGTTGAGGATCACAAGGTGAGTAAAGAGCAAGATCTGAGACATAGTCTCGCTGAGATGAAGATCGCCCAGCTCATCTCCGCATATCCGCAAACCCGGCCAGTGCTCTTCAGTCACTTCGGCGCATCCTGCTTTGACTGTCCAGCCTCAACTGAAGAAACTACCGACCTTGGTGTACGTGTCCATTCAGCTGATGCGGAGTCCTTTTACAACGAACTGATGGAAAGAATCTCCATCAGCTCAGGAACCCCAAACCCAAGGGAGCAGGAGTCCGTGGATACATGCGGCACTGTGGAGAAGGTTGATTAGGATGGAAATAAGCCCTGAGAGGGAAGATATCCAGACGGTACCCTGGCAAGGGTTGTCGTTACCAAGACCAGGCGTGATCGCTTTGGGATTATTCGATGGTGTTCATCGTGGGCACCAGGAGATCCTGCGGAGAACCTGCGAGACAGGCCGGGCACGGGATCTCCTACCCGCTGTTTTCACATTCAGCAACCACCCTCGTTTGGTGTTGAACAACAATCCCTCTCCTCTCCCGCGCTTCCTTATCCCTGTGGACCGGCGAATCGAACTTATCAAGGAGGCAGGGATCTCCCAGGTTCTTATTCCAGAGTTCACCCCAGACTGGGCGGATACACTCCCCGAAGTCTTCGCGAAGGACTTCCTTGCCGCCAGACTTGGAGTCAAGTCGGTAGTGGTAGGTTTCAACTACTGTTTTGGACGGCGCGCCTCGGGCAGCGCCGCTGATTTGGTGGACTATGGGAAACGCTTTGGGTTCACAACTGAGGTAGTCCCGCCATTTCTGTGCGATGGCGAGGAAATCAGCAGCACCCGGATCCGAAATGCCATCCAGACCGGACGTATCTCAGAGGCCAACCGGTTGCTTGGGAGACCTTATGAGATCTCGGGAGATGTGATCAAGGGAGATGAGAGGGGACGTACTCTTGGTTTTCCCACAGCGAATATCGACCCGGAACTCCCGCCTCTCCTTCCCTTGGGAGTCTATGCGGTAGAGGTGTATGAAAAAGGAGCTCAAGGAAGCAAACTCCTCGGCCCGGGAATGTTCTTTATTGGGCCCCGCAAGACTTTTTATAAAGAGGAACCAACCCCTACCTTGGAGGTCCACCTGCTTCAGTTCAGCGGTGACCTTTATGGAAAGTGTCTGCGGATTGGCATCCTGGGCTTTACCACTACCGATACCGAGAAAATGAGCTTCC
>CAZORO010000645.1:0-616 GCA_964581845.1 uncultured bacterium | reverse complement strand
GTCCCCCTAAACGTTTCTCCGGGGCGGATGAGTTGATCCGGCAGATCGAGAGAGACCAGATTGCCTGCCAGAAATTTTTCGATGAACATCTGTTATCCTGAAAGCTTGTTGAAAAAGAGCACAGCAATGGTTTCCCGCCAACGAGTTTATCTACAGGCTCCCAAAGAAAATGGCATCTGGTATCAGACCATAAGACTCTCATTATGAATATCCTGCTCATTCGTCTTTCCTCCATGGGGGATGTGATCCATGTTCTCCCAGCGTTGCGTGCTCTGCGGACCAGTTTCCCGAAGGCCACCCTCGGATGGGTGGTGGAGGATACCCATGCACAGCTCCTGAGCGGACTGCCGGAGATCGACCGGTTGTATGTCATTTCCCGGTCTCGGAGCCATGGGAGCTGGAAAGAACAGAGGAGGCTCGCACGGGAGTTGCGTTCCCGGCTGAGGGAGGTCCAGTGGGATGTGGCGATCGATTTCCAGGGACTCTGGAAGAGTCTGAGGGTGGCCTGGTGGTCCGGAGCAAAAAGGATCCTTGGATACACTCCCAGCCCAGAGAAAACGCATTGGTTCTATACTGATAGGGTTCGACTCCCCACGATGGACCGTCATGCTGTGGA
>CAZORO010000644.1:0-3060 GCA_964581845.1 uncultured bacterium | reverse complement strand
GGAAACATGCACCAGCTGCGGTAAGTGTGTCAATGTATGCCCCACGGGTGCCCTATTTGAAAAACTGAGGTCATCCGCTGAGATGTCCAAACGACAGGAGTTCCTGCCCTACCTGACCCTGATGCGGGGAGATCGTAATGAGTAAGAAGACATTGGCGACTGTCTGGCTGGATGGCTGTTCCGGCTGTCACATGTCGTTTCTTGATATGGATGAACGTATCGTCGAAGTGGCTGAAAAGGCGGATATCGTCTACAGCCCGTTGGTGGACTTTAAGACATTCCCGGACATGGTGGATATCACCCTTGTTGAGGGCGCGGTCAGCACCGATGAGGACCGTGAGAAAATCCGCAAGATCCGTAAACACACCCGTATGCTTGTCTCCCTGGGAGACTGCGCCGTTAACTCGAACATTCCGGGCATGAGAAACTACTTCTCCGTCGAGGATGTGCTTAAGAGGGCATATCTGGAGAATGCCTCCTTGAACCCGCATATTCCAGAGGGAACTTTACCCCGTTTACTCCCCAAAGCTTGTCCCGTACATGAAATCGTCGACGTGGATGTATTCATCCCCGGTTGTCCTCCCTCCTCGGACGCCATCTACTTTGTGTTGACTGAGTTATTGGAGGGACGTTGCCCCAACATCAGCGAGCTGACTCGCTTTGGCGCCTAAAGAGAGGTTGAGCATGAGCCAACAAATCGTTATTGATCCCGTTACACGCATCGAGGGCCACGCCAAGATCATCCTCCAGATGGATGAGGGCGGATCGGTACAAGATGCCCATTTCATAGTCACCCAGTTCCGTGGATTTGAGAAACTCTGCGAGGGACGTCCCTTCCGCGAGATGCCATCACTGATGGCGCGCATCTGTGGCATTTGCCCGGTCTCGCACCTGATCGCCTCGGCGAAGGCTTGCGATGAGTTGCTTGCGGTCCGAATTCCTGGGACAGCGGCCAATCTGCGGCGCATCATGAATCTCGCCCAGATAGTCCAGTCCCATGCGCTCAGCTTCTTCCATCTTTCTTCACCGGACCTTCTGCTGGGGATGGATGCGGATCCGGCGCAGCGGAACATCATCGGTGTTCTACGGGCCAATCCGGAGCTTGCCAAGGGCGGCATCCAGTTGCGCCAGTTTGGCCAGCAAATCATCGAGTGGTTGGGCGGGAAACGGATCCACCCTGCCTGGGTGGTGGCTGGTGGTGTTAATGAACCGCTCGTACCGGAGCTAAGAGAGCGGATTCTTAAAACCATTCCAAACGCGATGGTAATCGCGCGCAGGACTTTAGACTGGTTCAAAAGGATCCTGGATCAGTACAACGAAGAAATCCGTACTTTCGCCAACTTCCCCAGCCTGTTCCTGGGTATCGTGAATGAGAACAAGGAATTGGCGCATTATGACGGCAAGATACGGGTGGTCGGCGCCGCTGGAAACATTGTTGCTGAGAATCTGGATGCCACCAAGTACGATGAATACATCGGCGAGGCGGTGGAACCTTACTCCTTCTTGAAGTCACCTTTCTACAAGCCCATGGGTTATCCCAACGGGATCTACCGTGTGGGACCGCTGGCCCGCCTGAATATCGTGGACCGTTGTGGAACTCCCTTGGCGGACCAGGAACTGGCCGAATTCCGTGCGCTGGAGCGTGGCGCGGTACTCTCCTCGTTCCATTACCATTACGCGCGTCTGATCGAGATCATTTATGGCATCGAGCGGATTGAGATGCTGCTGAATGACAAGAACATCCTCAGCAGCCATGTACGTGCTCTGGCCCGTCCGAATGCCTTCGAGGGCATCGGTGTCTCCGAGGCCCCGCGCGGTACGCTGATCCACCATTACAAGATTGATGAGGACGGTCTGATGCAGTGGGCCAACCTGATCATCGCCACCGGTCACAACAACCTGGCGATGAACCGGGGAGTTCTGCAGGCCGCCAAACACTTCGTGGATGGCAAAAACCTCCAAGAAGGGATGCTGAACCGTGTCGAGGCCGTGATCAGGGCCTATGATCCCTGCTTGAGTTGTTCCACACACGCCCTCGGGAAGATGCCACTCCTGGTCCAGCTTGTGGACGCAAGTGGTGGAGTCCTGGATGAGCTGAGGCGGGATTAATGCAAAAAGTGCTGGTCCTTGGTTACGGGAATCCGCTCAGAGGGGACGATGCCTTCGGATGGTATGTGGCGGATCTTCTAGCCAGGGAGTACCAGGATGATGAACAGATACGGGTGATGGCGTGTCACCAGCTAACCCCCGATCTGGCTGAGACCCTCTCTCATTTTGAAAGTGTTGTGTTTATTGACGTTTCCTGTGAACAGACGGAGGAAATAGTCAGGTGCGTTCAATTGGAACCCAAGGTTTCCAGCACCATGTTCTCTCACCATGTAACTCCCTCTACTCTATTGATCACCAGTGAAATCCTATATGGATGGCTTCCGCGAGCATTTATGGTTAGCATCATGGGAAAAACTTTTGGACTGGGTGAAGAAATGAGCCCCCAAGTCCGTTCCCAAATTCCCGGCATATTAAACCGGATACGGGAGGTTGTTAATTCACCATGGACCGTCGAGCAGGATGGATTATCACCTTCGGAGCACCACTATTAGCCAAGATGGAGAATTCCGGAGTAAAGAAAGATGCATGAGTACTCCATCGCCGAATCCTTAGTAAAGGCGGTCCTCGATGAAGTCGCGAAGCGTGGAAATCCGCGTGTCGAATTACTTCGGTTCCGCCGCGCCAGCGCCTTTTCACAGGAGGCACTTGAACAATCGATCCAAGCGCTTTCGGCGGGAACTCCCCTTGAGGGAGTTAAAGTCGTAGTGGAATCGGTGAACCGGGATTTCAAATGCCCGCGCTGTTCACACCAGCAAGTGATACAAAGCGATGATCTGGCCGGCCACCTGTTCGTGTGCCCCGGGTGTGGATATGTGGAGGAGATCGAGGAAGCGCACGATCTTGAACTGTTGGAAGTTCGTGTGGCTGACGTTGTAATGCCCGTATAAAGGCATACTCGTTAGCCATTTCCATGAACTCATTCTCAGAGAAGACAGTCCTGGATTCCAGTCC
>CAZORO010000643.1:0-3069 GCA_964581845.1 uncultured bacterium | reverse complement strand
CCTCACCCCCTTCAACCTCACCCCCTTCAACCTCACCCCCTTCAACCTCACCCCCAACCCCCTCTCCCGCCAGGAGAGGGGGCGGTTTGATTACAACCCCCGTTTTAGCCGGATGTAATCCGTCGCCACCTTAAGGTCCTCCAGAGCTTCGGCAGCGGTGCAGGGTGCCGGGCGTTCTCCACGGATAGCAGCCAGGAAATTGGCAGCCTGATTGAGCATGGCATGACGGCGAGGGAGAATCGGTGTCTCGGTGACAGGGCCAGGCTCTTTGTCCGAGTCCCGCAGGATGGTTACTTTCCCGGGAAGTTGAGAGGCCAATGGAGCAGGGAGCTCCACCAAGACAAATCCACGTTCAAAGCCCACCAGGTAAGTCTCCTGCCAGTCATTGCGTGTCTGATAAGGCGCCATCTCCAAGGTAACCGTGACACCCTTCGAGCTTTCTCCAGCCATCAAAGCTCCCGATGGGGAAGTGTAGGTGACCTTGTAAGGCTCCTGAAGAAGGAACCTCAGGGCGTTGACTTGGTGGATGTAGTAGTTGACGAAGGAATTGTATTCATCGAAGGTGGCCTGGTCCATGTTCACGGGTTTCGGTTCCCATTCCACTGGAGGATAGGGCTCTCCAGAATCGATGTAGCCTTGGTTTCCTCCCGCCACCCATTCACCCGGCGGCATAGTGGCGCGGACCAACCGCATCGCGCCATATTGCCCAGTTTCCTTCCATTCACGAATCACATTGACGGCATATTCCATGGCTGGATCGGAACGTTTGTGGTAGCCCACCATGTACAATGTCTGGTGAGTTTCCGTAAGCGCCGCCAATTTCTTGCCTGATTCAACTGAGATGGCCAATGGTTTTTCGGTAAAAACAGGAATTCTTCGTTCGAGAATCTCTGGAATTAGCAAAACATGACGTGAATAAGGTTGAGAGGCGACGATCCCATCCAGTTCACACTGATCCATCATCTCCTTATGGTCATGGAAGACCTTGGGAATCCTGTAGCAGCGCGCCACTTCCTGTCCCAACTGAGGACGTAACTCCGAGAGCGCCACAACCTCGCACTCGGGTAAGGCCACATAGTTCCTCAGATGAGCCATTTGGCCCATAAAACCCACCCCTACGAAACCAATCCGTAATTTGGACATGAGATATCCTCCATGCCAGAAGGTTTTAAGGCCTTCTGTTTTTTTTCCTTTGTTACCGATGATCTTCCATTTTGGGTATGAATTGAACAGTACTTGATAAGATACAAGGATCTTGGGCCGGGATTGACCTGTTCGACAGGAGCGGATAGGCTTCTTTGGTGAAGAAGATGAGCCAAGCCCGGGTGGTGGAATTGGCAGACACGTACGTTTGAGGGGCGTATGGGGAAACCCATGCGGGTTCAAGTCCCGCCCCGGGCACCACACCAAACCTTATCATCTCCCTCTATCCACCACTTAACCATGCCTTTTCAATGATCGCCGAGGCCACCAGGTATTCACCCTCATAGAGGGCCATCACCTGCCCGGGTGTGATGGTACGTTCAGGCAGGGTGAACCTTATTTGAAGCCGCTCCATTTCCACCTCATCCACGATCGCATCTGAACCAGGGTGACGGTAGCGTGGCATAGCGGTCAACCGTTCGCTTTGCTGGAGTGGACGGAAAAGGTTGACCTCAGTCAATTCAACCGTGTCAGCTAGTAAGTCCTCCTCCGTGCCAATCGTTACCCGCCCAGTGGAGGGTTCTAGGTGGACCACATAAAAGGGTCCACCCGAAAGACCGATCCCTTTGCGTTGGCCAATGGTAAATCCTTCGATTCCAGTGTGATGAGCGACCACCTTTCCATCCAGGGTGACAATGTCTCCCGGAGTTCCATGAGAAAGTGCACTCCGGTAATCGAGGTCATGCGCGAAACACAGCTCCTGGCTCTCATCTTTGTCTGCAGTGATCAACCCGAACCTTTGAGCCAAGGCACGTACCTCCAGCTTGGTCAGCCCACCCAAAGGAAAGCGGAGTTTGTTGAGGACCTCCGGGCGGATGGAACCCAGGAAATAGGTTTGGTCTTTGCTTCGGTCTGCTGCACGGCGGAGCATCTTCCGCCCCGCCTGTTCCTCGATCCGCGCGTAATGCCCCGTGGCCACTGTCTCGAATCCAAGTCCCTCCGCCCAATTAAGAATATATTCAAATTTCACCCATTGGTTGCAACGGTAACAGGGATTGGGGGTACGTCCGGCGTGATAGTCCTCCGCGAAGTTCTTGAGGACTGTCCGCTGGAAGAGATCCTTGCCATTGAGTGAATAATGTGGAATGCCGAGGAAGTGGGCCACACAGCGTGCATCCTCCACATCCTGGAGCGAGCAGCACCCTCCCACCCGTCCTGAGCCGGGAGGAGCATCGGCCAAACGCAGAGTGACTCCGGTGACTTCATGCCCCTCGTCACGGAGCAATCCAGCCGCCACGCTACTGTCCACCCCGCCACTCATCATCACCAGGATTCGCGCCATGATGAGATAGGGTGGGGCTGGCCCCACCATCCTGTCAACTCATCCAAGCATGGGGAGGGAAACCCGCACATGATGGAAACAACATTCCAATCCAATGGTGGGGCAAGCCCCACCTTACAGGTTTGAACAACAATCAGCTTCGCTTGGCCACTTCCGCCTTCATAAAGGCGAGAGCATCCTTGGCAAGGGTTTCCTCATCCTTGTACATTCTTCGCCAGATTTTGGTGGCGGCCACGAGTTCCGGGATCGCCTGGCTGAAGGCTTCCACGGTCATCCATTTGTCGTACCCCACCTCCTTGAGGGTGTCGAAGACCTCTTTCCAATGGACTTGCCCTTTACCCGGGGTGCTGCGGTCATTCTCGGAGATGTGAACATGGGCCAGGAAAGGCTTGATGCAGCGGATCGAGGCCGCCATGTTCTTCTCCTCGATATGGCTGTGGAAAGTATCCCACATGGCCTGGCAGTTGGGATGGTTGACCGCTTTCAGGAAGGCGACCATGTTCTCGGAACAGGTGAGGAGGTAGCACTCGAAACGATTCAGGAATTCGAGCGCGAGGGTAACACCACACTTCCCGGCGTGCTCG
>CAZORO010000642.1:1472-3085 GCA_964581845.1 uncultured bacterium | reverse complement strand
TCTGTCCAGAGCCTACCGTCTTCAACCCGGTACCGGTTGGCTGGTGGGTCCGAACATCCTCCATGCCCCTGGCTCGCTCTGCACCTATGAGCCTCAGTGGGGCAGTGATGTTTTCGGTATGTACCAGTCGATGGTGGAAGGCCGTGCGGTACCCTGGTCGCTCCTGGTTAAGGACTTCCCCGAGGACAAGCACAAGGACCTCGACTTCATCACCAATGCGCTGGATTGGGAGGCCAATCCCGATCCGAACTTCAAAGACAACCACTTTCTTGTCCCGATCCTCGACAAAGCCGCTTCGGGAGATGGTTACGCCGATAAGTGGGTGGTTTATGGCAAGATCCATGGCGAGCAACTCTTCTCGGCCAAAGAACTGACTGTCATGCCCGGAGTCAAGGCCACCATCAAGGATAATGGCGCCTCCGGCGTGATCGTGCTGCAGGGACGTGGCCGTGTGTGCAACATGCCAGTCGAGTCTCCCACCCTCATTCGTTTTGGCGAGATGACCGAGGATGAGTTCTTCATTACCCACAACCGCGCCACCGAGGGCTACACGGTGGAGAATCTGGCCAAGGAGTGCCCCCTTGTGCTGCTACGCTACTTCGGTCCGGAGGTGAATCCACAAGCTCCGGCGGTGGGAGATTACAAGAAGGCGTAACGGTTCCTCGTGAGCCTGCGCCTCAGACTTGAAAGCTAACTGGAAACAATCTTCGACCTCGCGCGGGCCTCCCGCGCGAGGTAGGAGGAGGGTTTGTCACTTATCGGCCAAGGGAAGCGTTGGGTCGGAATCTATAACGCTTGGTATTCGGCGGAGGTTTTTTTGGAGTTGCCGTTAGGTGGGGCAAGCCCCACCCTACCCTCAGGCCCATAATCTTGCAGGGTGGGGCTTGCCCCACCGCGATGATGTCCAGTCATAACGGAAACAGTCTTCATGCCCAATTACCGCCGCGCAACCATCCCTGGAGGAACGTTCTTCTTTACTGTTGTCACTCAGGACCGGGAGCCATTTCTAACGAGCGATCTTGCACGTTCATGTCTGCGAAGCGCATGGATCCAAGTGGAAAGGCAAAGACCATTTGTTACAGAGGCTCTCTGCCTCCTTCCTGATCATATTCATTGTATTTGGACTCTCCCTGAAGGAGACGATGATTTCTCGACACGATGGGCTGCCATCAAAGGTCTTTTCTCACATGTGTTTCTTGCTCAAGGGGGTTCAGGGAAGTGGAAATCTATTTCTCGTGGAAAGAAAGGGGAGGTTGGTATTTGGCAACGCCGTTTTTGGGAACACTGTATCCGGAATGAGGACGATCTCCGGCGGCATTTCGACTACATTCACTATAATCCAGTGAAGCATGGATATTCACTATCGCCCAAGGCTTGGGAATGGTCGACCTTCCAGCGTTACGTTATGCGGGGGTACTATGAGGAGAACTGGGGTGCCCAAGAGCCGGATGGATTGATGGCCATGTGGGAGACCTGTGAGTGAAATTGGAGTTGCCTGTGAGTGAAATTGGAGTTGCCGTTAGGTGGGGCAAGCCCCACCCTACCCTCAGGCCCATAATCTCGTAGGGTGGGGCTTGCCCCACCGGGTTGAGAGAAGGACCGATGAGTCATGT